>JBCDKV010000508.1:0-4293 GCA_038746215.1 Bacteroidota bacterium
AGTACAGCTTTACTAAACTTTTGAAACTTAGTAAAGTGTTTGAGATCGCGCAACAGGTATGCTCAATTTATGGATATTGACCTGAACTATATCTGAGTCAAATGTCAGGAAAAATGAGATTTGTACAGTCGTTATTCGCATTAATTGCTTACGCATATACGAGTTCATTGCTTAATCATCGCTATAGTATATTCTTGCTCCAACACTGCTTTACTGACGGGAACAACACCGAGTTGCTCGCACACTTGCCCGCCTGCAATATTAGCAAGCTTGGCAATTTCAGGCATGGAAAGACCACTCGCTAAACCTACTGCTGCGGTACTGACGACAGCATCCCCTGCGCCACATACATCTGCTATCAGACGTTCTTGCGTTGGATAGATATGTCCACCCGTTGCGTCCGTAAAAATTCCCTTTTCGGAAAGCGTAATCATGGTGTGCTGATTGCCTATTTGTTGTTTGATGTAGGCCGCCACTTTTTTGAGGGTGGCAAGGCTAGTATCAACTGCAAAGGGAACTTGCGCCGCAATTTCACGCAGATTGGGCTTAAATAAAGTCACCCTTTTGTATTCCCAAAAATTATTATGCTTTGGATCTACTACCGTAGGAATATCGCGCTTAATCGCCTCTAGTATGATCTCTCGGATAACCTCCGTTTTCAAAACCCCTTTATTGTAGTCCTGAAATAAGATCACATGAATTTCCTTCTGATCCAGCAACTCCTTGATGGTATGCAAAAAATCGTTTTGTTCTGCTGCTGTTAGATCATTGGTATCTTCGTCATCCAAGCGAATGACGTGCTGGTTGGCTGCCATGACGCGCGTTTTCACCGTAGTCCTTCTAGCATTGGAATCATAAATAGATTTACTCGAAATCCCTTGTTCTGACAATAAAGAAGTAAAAATTTTACCGTAGCTGTCTTCGCCGATAACGCTACATAGATAGGGATTAGCACCCAAAGTTTTTACGTTCAATGCAACATTAGCCGCACCGCCTAGTCTATTTTCTGCTGATTTGAGGTTGACCACTGGCACGGGTGCTTCGGGAGAGATACGCTCAATTTTACCTTTTAAGTAACGATCAATCATCACATCCCCGACGATGAGGACATTCACAGCATCAAAAAGAGAATGACTTAAAATTCCATTGCTATTTGATTGATGATCTACATTTGATAGTGATACTGCCATGTTACAAAATCTATATCTGATATTAGAGTGACGGCAAAAATATTAATTCAATCCATGAGATGAAAAACAGAAAAGTATGAAATCAGGAAGTACGACAACAGAAGACTCAAAAGCTGAGGAAAATTGAACCCTGTTCCGTTTTTTGAGTTTCACCATTCAAAAAGGTACACAGTTCAAAAAATGAAGATTTCGTCTCCAAAAGCCGCAGAAAGTTTTTTCACTCTTAAGAACCCCTTGGATGCGACCTAACGAAATATCAAAAGTGTGTACCCTTCTGAATTTCACCATTAACATGCACAATAAAGTACTTTGACTATGTCCGATCTTTTTAACGAACCGCTGCCCGCCGTCAATGTCAAAATAGGAGAGAGCTGGAAAACTACTCTAGCAGATGAATTCCGCAAGCCCTACTTTCATCAATTAGTCAACAAACTAAAACAATTAAAAGAAAGCAATAAAACCATCTACCCACCAGGCTCATTGATCTTCAATGCTTTCAATACGACCGCTTTTGATGCCGTAAAAGTTGTCATCCTGGGGCAAGATCCTTATCACAATCCTGGACAGGCAATGGGCTTATCTTTCTCCGTACCCAAAGACAAGCAAACGCCTCCGTCACTCATCAATATTTACAAAGAGCTGCAAACAGATTTGGGGATTCCTCCTGCCACACACGGCGATCTGACCAAATGGGCAGAACAAGGCGTTTTTCTGCTGAATGCCATGCTGACGGTAGAAAAGGGTAGGGCGGGTTCTCATCGCAATATAGGTTGGCAAAACTTCACAGACGAAGTTATCCGACAGCTTTCCGCAAAACGAGAGCATCTGGTCTTCATGCTTTGGGGGAATTTTGCCAAAAAGAAAAAAGAGCTAATAGATGGAACTCGACACCTCATTTTAGAGGCTGCCCATCCTTCTCCACTCGCTAGAGGTGCTTATTTTGGCAGCAAACACTTCTCGCAAGCCAATGCTTATTTAGCAGCCAAGGGAATAGAAGTCATTGACTGGGATTTGAATTAATCGTACTAAACCGTTTTTTGTATATCTTATTGTCATAGAAAATCTGTCATGGAGGCAATCAAGAAGTTCAGTGACTGGAAATTTGAAGACATTACCTACATATTTGGTATTCAAAGGGTATTTGAGCATCCATTACTCGAAGAATGGTTGAATGCAACACATACACCACCATCTGCGCATCTATCGCTAATAGAAGAACTTAGAAAAGAATTATTCCAAAAAATAGACAGCTTTAACGAAGAGGAATTAAAAGTCTATTTTATTGGTCCGTTCATTCGCCTTATACCTTTTTGGGAAGATGGAAGACGACCATTTTTAGACCGACAAATGTCTTTCGAATACGTGGAGGGTAAAAAAACTTCTGGCAGAATAGACTGGATGCTAGCAGAAGGTATTCAGAATCCTACGCAGCCCTACTTCTTCCTGCACGAATACAAAAAAGAACTGGACGCTAATGGCGATCCCTTAGGGCAATTACTAGTAGCTATGGTAGGGGCAAAAAGGCAAAATAAAATTGATTTTCCACTCTACGGCTGCTACGTCACAGGTCGAAATTGGTTTTTTGTTGTATATGATGGGGAGCAATATGCTGTCAGTAATGCCTTCAATGCAACGAACCAAGACCTCTTCAAGATTTATAGCTACTTGATGGAAGTATCCGTAAACGTGAAGAAGATTGTATGAATTTTCATCTGGGATGCAATCTTATTTTTTTCATATTTCTTAAGCCCTTACCTTTGCGCCAAAACAACATATGTTGGAAGCAATCTCACCCATCGATGGGCGTTACCACCACAAAACAAAAGAACTATCCGCTTACTTTTCCGAATTTGCATTGATCAAGTACAGACTGCAGGTAGAGCTAGAATATCTAGCTGCCTTGAAAGATGACCTACAACTAGAAGAACTGAAAGGTTTAGTGCTGGAGGAATTATCCAAACGAATAGCGCAATTTGACCTGAAAGACGCAGAAAAGATAAAAGACATCGAAAAGCGTACCAATCACGATGTGAAAGCGGTGGAGTATTTCATCAAAGAAAAAATGACGGAACTTGGTTTAGCGCAATATCAAGAATTTGTGCATTTTGGACTGACTTCTCAGGACATTAACAATACCGCTATTCCGCTATCCCTGAAAGAAGGTATGAAGAGCGTTTATCTGCCATTATTTTCAGATTTGAAGCAACAAATTGAAGGACTTGCCGTAGAATGGGAAAACGTTCCGATGTTAGCAAGAACACACGGACAAGCAGCCTCTCCCACAACGGTCGGAAAGGAAATCCGTGTTTTTGCAGAACGGCTAGAGCAACAATTGAAACAACTCAACACCTTACCATATTCAGCTAAATTCGGTGGAGCGACGGGTAATATGAACGCACATTATGTAGCTTATCCCGATATAGACTGGCATCAATTTGCTCGAAACTTCGTGGAGAATCGTTTGCAACTCAAACGCTCTTATCCAACCACTCAAATAGAACACTACGACAACTTAGCGGCAATATTTCACGTTTGTAGCCGCATCAATACCATTTTGATCGACTTTTGCCGAGATATTTGGACGTACATCTCTATGGATTACTTTAAACAGAAACTAGTAGCAGGAGAAGTGGGGTCTTCGACCATGCCACACAAAGTCAATCCGATAGATTTTGAAAACGCAGAAGGAAATCTTGGTATAGCAAATGCGCTATTTACACATATGGCAAGCAAACTGCCGATTTCGAGATTGCAGCGCGATTTGACAGATAGTACCGTTCTAAGAAATGTCGGTGTGCCATTAGCGCATACACTTATCGCTTTCAAGTCGATACAGAAAGGGTTGAAAAAGTTAATACTCAATTCAGACAAACTGCAACAAGACCTATCGCACAATTGGGCAGTGGTCGCAGAGGCAATTCAAACCGTGCTTCGCAAGAAGGGTTATCCGCAAGCATATGAGGCTCTGAAAGGCTTAACCAGAACAAATAAAGTGATTGACGAAAAAAATATTCATATTTTTATTGACTCGTTAATGCTTGATAATGAGACAAAAACACAGCTAAAACGTATAAGCCCACATAATTATATTGGAAAATTATAA
>JBCDKV010000509.1:0-4271 GCA_038746215.1 Bacteroidota bacterium
CCGTATGCTGGGAAACTCGCTTGTACGGTTCTGAGGGGAGAAGGGAGGAGCAATCCTCCTGACTTACCCGAATAATGCGAAGGGTAGTGTTTGGCAAGTCTTTGACTTATATTGTTATACTATCCTAGTCAGAGACTAGTTGACGTGGCGTTGCGCATTTTAAATGCTAACGAGCAAGAACATATAGTGCGAGCGGGGTTTTGTATTTTAGCAAATATGATGAGCGTAGGTGCGACAAGGTGGTACACCTTACCGACTGGGTAGGTGTATATATGGTAAAGAAAGTGGACATGAACGATAAGTGGTAACCCTCTGATAATTAAAGCGTTGCGTTTTATGTGACACACTTTCTTTAATGCTCGCAGATTTTAATTTCCATAGCATTTAATTTCTCCATACTCTAATCAAGACCTTAACCTCTCCAGGTAGTTCCACAGGGTCACCATGTTCGATAACTTCCACTAACCCCAATTCATCCGCCAATACTTCATTCTTGATATACTCCCCGAACTGCGCGACCGCAGCTTGCATCGCTTCGTGTTGCTGAATCTGCACCTGAATGCGATCAGTCACCTCAAAATCTTTGCCTTTTCGGATATTTTGAATGCGATTGACCAATTCGCGTGCCATGCCTTCGGCAGCTAGGTCATCGGTGATTTTGATGTCTAGCGCAACCGTCAGTGCACCATCATTCGCGACCAACAGACCTGGAATATCTTCCGCAGTGATCTCAAAATCTTCCAATGTTAACTCGTAACTTTCCTCGCCTGCTTGCAAAATGTAAGTACCTGACTTTTCGAGCGTTGCAATATCCTCTTGCGTGAATTTTGCAATGGTTTGCGCAGCCACTTTCATGTTTTTGCCCAAGCGACGACCTAGCGTTTTGAAGTTTGGCTTGATCTTCTTTTTGATGACACCAGAAGTATCGGTCAAGTATTCAATTTCCTTCACATTTACTTCCGAAGCAATCAAATCTTTCACGGCTTCTACTTGCTGTTGAAAGCGTTCATCCAAGATCGGCAGCATGATTTTTTGTAGTGGCTGACGCACACGGATATTTTCTTTTTTACGTAAAGAAAGCACCAAAGAAGAAATGCGTTGCGCATAGTCCATCCGCTCTTCCAGCTCTAGATCAATCAAGTTTTCTTCTACTTGCGTTAAGTCAGAAAGATGAACCGATGCGTGGCGCAAGGGCGTATTATTGGCAATCGCCGCCTCTTTGATTGGCGCCGTCAAATTGCGATAGAGGAACTCCGAAATGAAAGGCGCGACGGGCGACATCATCTGCGAAACCATCATCAAGCACTGATAGAGTGTTTCGTAAGCGGCTCGTTTGTCAGCAGACATTTCCCCTTTCCAGAAGCGACGACGACATAAACGTACATACCAATTCGACAAATTATCCATCACGAAACTCTCAATAGCGCGACAAACGGGCGTGGCGTTGTAATTGTCCATTTCTGCATGGTACAATTTCAGCAAACTGTATAATTTAGAAATGATCCAGCGATCAATTTCTGGACGATCTTTCGTTAGCGTTACATCTTGCTCATTAATCGCAAATTGGTCAATATTGGCGTATAAGACGAAGAAAGAATACGTATTATAAAGCGTTCCAAAGAACTTATTACGCGTTTCTTTGACGCCCGCCAAGTCGAATTTTAGATTATCCCAAGGATTGGAATTCGACATCATATACCAACGCGTTGGGTCTGCGCCGTATTCATCAATAGTTTTAAATGGATTGATAGTATTACCCAAGCGCTTGGACATTTTTCGTCCATCTTTGTCCAACACTAAGCCCGTAGAAACGACATTTTTGAAGGCAACACTATCAAAAACCATTGCTGCAATCGCATGAAGCGTATAGAACCAGCCACGCGTTTGATCTACACCTTCTGAAATGAAATCTGCTGGATATTTTTGCTTGAAAACCTCCTCATTTTCAAAAGGATAGTGCCACTGCGCGTAAGGCATTGAACCCGAATCAAACCAAACGTCAATCAAGTCCAATTCGCGCTTCATCGCTTGTCCACTCTCACTCACCAAAACCACTTCATCAATATAAGGACGGTGCAAATCCTCTGGTACAACTTGCTCTAAACCGAGTACTTCATTCGCCTTTTCGATCTCTGCTTTCAATTCTGCAACTGAACCAATACATTTCTCCGAGCCATCTTCGCTTCTCCAAATCGGCAGTGGAATGCCCCAATAGCGAGAGCGCGACAAATTCCAATCTTGCAGATTATCCAACCAATTGCCAAAACGACCTTCGCCCGTAGATTTGGGCTGCCAATTGATCGTTTTATTGAGTTCTGACATCCGCTCCTTCACTTTGGAAGAACGCACAAACCAACTGTCCAAAGGATAGTACAGAACAGGCTTATCCGTTCGCCAGCAATGCGGATAGTTGTGCTCGTATTTTTTGACATCAAAAGCCTTATTTTCTTGCTTCAATTTGATCGCAATGTCCACATCCACTGAGCGATAATCCGCCTCATCTTTGTAGTTCTTGACGTAGCGATTGGAGAACTCTCCGACGGTCGGCAAAAATTTCCCTTGATTATCTACCAATGTCAATGCACCGATACCATTTGCTTTTCCAGCAAAACGGTCATCTGCACCGAAGGAAGGCGCAGTATGTACAATTCCTGTACCATCGGAAGTGGTCACAAAATTGGCGACGATGATGCGAAAGGCATCAGTTTTGCCGTCCAATTCCTCTATTTCATTGCCAAAGGCTAACAATTGCTCGTAGCGAATGCCTTCTAAGTCTTTTCCGACACCTACCTCGCTTTCTGCTAGTATCTTAGGTTTCTTACTTTTTGCATCGCCTTCCGCTGCAAACCATTTGCTCACTAAATCCTCTGCCAGTACCACACTTTGCGGCTCATTGGTGTAAGGATTATGAGTTTTGATTTTGACGTATTTGATTTTTGGACCAACGGTCAGTGCTGTATTGGAAGGCAATGTCCAAGGTGTGGTCGTCCAAGCGATGATGCGGACGTCTTCGCTTTCGTCTTCAAATAAGAACGCTGATTCCTCATTTTTGACAACTTTAAAAGCCGCCACCGCCGAAGTGTCCTTCACATTTTGATACGCGCCTGGCATATTCAATTCGTGCGAACTCAAACCCGTTCCAGCAGCAGGCGAGTAAGGCTGAATCGTATAACCTTTGTATAATAAATCTTTCTTATAGAGCTGTTGCAACAACCACCAAACACTCTCAATGTACTCATTTTTAAAAGTGATATATGGATCATCCAAATCTACCCAATAGCCCATTTTGCGCGTCACATCATCCCACATATCCTTGAAACGCATCACGGTTTCGCGGCAAGTTTTGTTGTATTCATCCACACTGATCTTCGTGCCAATATCTTCCTTGGTGATGCCCAATTCCTTTTCCACTTTCAGCTCAATGGGCAAACCATGCGTATCCCAGCCACCTTTGCGCTCCACTCTTTTGCCTTTCAAGGTCTGGTAGCGACAATACAAATCTTTCACGGTGCGTGCCATGACGTGGTGAATCCCAGGCTTTCCATTCGCAGAAGGTGGACCTTCGTAAAATACAAAACTATTATCCTTCGGACGTTGCTCGTAACTCTTTTTGAAAATCTCATTTTCCTCCCAAAACTTCAAGATTTCTTGATCGATGGCTGGTAGGTTGAGTCCTTTGTATTCTTTGTACATCGCTGGAAATTTTCTTCTCTGTTTTTAACTACTAAGACTTATAGCAGCAAAGCTGCAAAAACAAAATTTGTACATGAACCACAAAGGAACAAAAGGACACAAAGAATATTATTTTTCCGTAGAAAAAATCTATGTTCGAGTCATGTGCCTATGTGTCTGCCCGTTCCATTCAGGCGAGTTTCATTTCCCGTAAATTATGTGCTATAAGTACTCATACACAATTAACTTAACATTTTATGACGGCATTTTTTCGGTTTATACCGCGTTATTTTTTCTAGCAATAACTCGTTATTGCTAGAAAAAATGCCTTGTCTAAACACAAAAACCTGCTCGGTCAAAAAAGTAATTTATTTATGTCCGAGTACTTACAAAATGACAACTTTGCTTTTTTTAAACTTTTACGATTACATAGTACTAAGAAAAGTAACATGAGAAATAAATATATCTCATTAATACAAAGTCATCAAAATATAAGTTCCATTTGACTCAGACGTGGGGCCCGTCTAAAAGCGTCCGAAGTCTTTAAATAGTCTTATTGAAAATTAGATCGGCAGTAGTTGATAATTAATAGAACACAA
>JBCDKV010000510.1:0-4260 GCA_038746215.1 Bacteroidota bacterium
AAGAAGAAAACCTCTACAAACGCAGCCAAGACTTAGAAAAGACGTATCACGATGCAGGCATGTTTTATTTTTACCAAACCCAAGCCTATTTGAGCAAAAAATCGGTCTTTAAAATGAATGCCAACGCCATCATTTTTGAGGAAAGCAAAGTACAGGATATTGATACGCCTTCGGATTGGGAGATGGCAGAGTTTAAGTATCGGGTAGCTTTTGGCGGATATTTTTAAAAAATATTGGAAATAAGTCTTGGCAGATTCCTTGAGATCGCGCAACAGGTGTGTCCAAAAAAATTTGTGTTTCCACCCATAAAAAACCTTTAGGCATACTTGTCGCGTGATCTTAAACGCTTTACTAAGTTTTAAAAGTTTAGTTAAGCCATTACTGCTAAAAAATAGCGTATTTTGCCCATCATCCGCATCAATAACAAAAGGCTGAAGTCAATCTTATTCGAAGTGAACAAATTTTCAATGTATTGTTTATCTGAATAGGGAAAGTATACTGCAAACGGGATAAATTTTTGCAAACGAATCCACCCGTTTATCTGTTTATCTGTTTATTTGTTTGGCTGCAAAACATTGACATTGAAAGCAGTAAACAAATCAACAGTTCAACAAATCAACAAGAAAATACACTTTTTTATCCCGAATGAAGTATAGCAGTGTACGCTAAAATAAGCAATTACGATGGCGAGACCAGTGACATTTGATAAAGCCCAAATGCTAGAAAAAATCAAGGATACCTTTTGGCAAAAAGGCTATACAGATACTTCTATTGCAGATTTGGAGCAAGCGACTGGGCTGAAACGGACAAGCTTGTACGCTGCTTATGGTGATAAGATGAAAATGTATATGCTTTCCTTATCTACCTATCAAGAGCAGTCTGGCAAGTATTTTCAATCCATTTTTGAGCAAGCAGCACATCCTATCGAAGGCATCAAAAATTTCCTGAAAGCCTCCATCGTGCGCGGAACAACAAAAGGATGCTTTTTAGTGAACGCTGGCGTGGAACGACATCAGAAATGTGTCACGACAACTGAATTTATCAACAATAATACCGCAACCATACTAAAAAACTTTGAACAACAACTCCAATTGGCACAAGACCAAAAACTTCTCTCCGAAGATGCAGACATCTCCCTTCTAGCGCAGCAAATATTCGTTCTCAAACTAGGTGTGATGAGTGGTCTGAAAAATGGATTGAATGCAACTAGCTTATTTGCAACTATTGATGCGAGTATGAACATGCTATTATATGTGCCAGAAAAATCTACAAGTTGAAAATATTGCCTAAAATATATTACAATGATACTACACAAACTCGCCCTACTCTTCCTACTCAGTAGCCTTACCATTTCTAGCTGCGCCCAACTAACAGTAGCCAGCATCTTTACCGATAATGTAGTCTTGCAGCGCGATACAGAAGTTCCTATTTGGGGATGGACGGACGAGCCAGCCAGTGTAAATGTGCAATTCAGGGGAAAAACCTATCTAGCGAGAACCGATGAAAATGGAAAATGGCGCACCAAATTGCCCAGCACAGCGGCAGGTGGCCCATATGAGATCAAAATCAATCAGGGGAATGCCAACCTAACTCTAAAAAACGTACTGTTTGGAGACGTTTGGGTCTGTTCTGGACAATCCAATATGGAGTGGACTTTGCAAAATTCTATGCGTTTTGAAACAGAAAAAGCCAATGCTACCGATACTCAAATTCGACACTTCAAAGTACAACGCAAAGGCTCAGATTCACCAATGGAAAAGTTAGAAGGTGGCCCTTGGGAAATCAATTCCAGCGAAACCGTACCCGATTTTACAGCGGTCGGCTATTTCTTTGCTAAAGAACTACGAAAAACGGTAGGTGTGCCAATTGGTCTACTAAATACTTCTTGGGGTGGCAGCCGAATAGAGCCTTGGATGAGTGCCAACGCCTTGGGCTATTCCGACGAAAAATCAGCCGCCGCCATCAATAAAGAGCGAAGTGAACAACAAGCAGCAGCACGCAAAAAACGTATGGAAGCCTTACTGGGTGAAATTCCAGTACAAGATGAAGGTTGGGATGAAGGCAATGCACCTTGGGCAGCCGCAGATTATGACGACCGTGACTGGGAAAGCATGCAACTCCCCAACCTTTGGGAAGATCAAGGACTGAATGATCTAGATGGCATCGTTTGGTATAGAAAACGCATCACTTTGACGCCTGCCGAAGCCAGAGCAGGTATAACTTTACAACTCGGTAGAATCGACGACTCAGACTGGACTTGGGTGAACGGCAGTAAAGTGGGCGAAATGGAGCAAAAGTACAACACCAATCGAGTGTACAAAGTGGCCGCTAAATATTTGAAAGTAGGAGAAAACATGATTGCAGTGCGCGTGGATGATACAGGCGGTGGTGGCGGTTTGTATGGTGATGAAGATGGACAAATCAGTTATACTTCGGTAGGAAATACCACTACTTTGAATGGTGACTGGAAGTACAAAGTAGGGAAAGTCTATTTGGAGCAAAGGCTAGGAGGAACGACCAACAAAATGCCCATGTTGCTCTACAATAAGATGATTTACCCCATCCTAGATTTTCCTATCAAGGGCGTGATTTGGTATCAAGGGGAATCCAATGCAGGGGGCAATGATGCTGTGGTTTATCGCGATCTTTTTTCGGATATGATTATAGATTGGCGCAAAAACTGGAATTCAGGTGAATTTCCTTTTTTATTCGTACAACTCGCCAACTTCATGCAAGCCGCTGAAACTCCTTCCGAGAGCAGTTGGGCGGTATTGCGCGAAGCTCAAACTGCCACTTTGAAAGTACCCAACACGGCACAAGCAGTCATCATCGATATTGGTGAAGCCGACGACATCCATCCTCGGAACAAACATGATGTAGGCTACCGACTGTCTCTGGGCGCAAGAAAACTAGCCTATGGTGAAGAAAAGCTCGTCTATTCTGGACCTGTATATCAAAAAATGGAACAAAAGGGCAAGAAAATTATATTGCACTTTAATCACTTTGGTGGTGGCTTGGTAGCAAAAGATGGCGAATTAAAGGAGTTTGCTATTGCTGGTGAAGATCAACAGTTTGTGTGGGCAAAAGCAAAAATAAAGGGAAATAAAATCGTGGTTTGGAGTGATGAAATAGATCAGCCCGTCGCAGTGCGATACGCATGGGCAGACAATCCAGCTCAAGCCAACCTGTACAATAAAGCGGGCTTACCTGCTTCCCCTTTTCGGACAGATACTTGGTAGTTATTGGTTGTTAAGGAGCAAAAGAATTAGACTCAAGGGAACGTGCGCAATAAACAGATCAACAATTCAACGAATAAACAAAGTCTAGCTTTTTGCGATTGCCACATTATTGTACAAAAATGACTTGCGACCTAAACTAATCTTTATTAGTTTTGTACTAATATTGATTAGTTTTTAATGAGATGAAAAATAAATTCTATCCACTACGGGTCAAATCAATCGAGAAAACCACAGCAGATTGTGCGGTCATTGAGTTCGATGTCAAAGCAGACTGGCGATCAGACTTTGCTTTTAAACAAGGGCAATACCTTACATTGAAAGCGAACATCGGTTCGGAAGAGGTTCGGCGTTCTTATTCGCTGTGCACTTCTCCTTTGGATGGTGAGTGGAAAGTTGCAGTGAAAAAAATAGATGGTGGTCGCTTTTCCACTTTTGCGAATGAGCAATTACAAGTAGGTGATACTCTAGAAGTCTTACCACCCACGGGGCGTTTTTTCGTGGAATCGCAGCGTACTGCCGCCAAAAACTACACTGCTTTTGCAGCGGGCAGTGGCATCACGCCTATCTTGTCCATCATCAAGACACATTTACAGCTCGAACCCGAAAGTACTTTTAAGCTTTTCTATATCAATCAAACCGTTGCGAGTATCATCCTGCGAGAAGAGCTAGAGGCTCTTAAGAATCAGTTTCTCAGCCGATTCGAGATTTTTCATTTTTTGACTAGACAAGAACGCAGTGTTCCATTATTTAACGGGCGCATTGACCGAGCGAAGTTGGATATTTTATTCAAGACGCTCATTGATGAAACAGAAAGCGATGATTTTTTCATTTGTGGCCCAAATGAAATGATTTTTCTAATCCAAGACTATCTGCTGGAGAAAGGATTCGATAAACGACAGATTCATTTCGAGTTGTTCAATACAGGTACTATCCCAGCTAAAAAAACAAAGAAACGCAAACCCAAAATAGATAGTAGTCTGCTCTCCGAAATCAATATTCATGAAGGTGGAAAGACCTTTAA
>JBCDKV010000511.1:0-4253 GCA_038746215.1 Bacteroidota bacterium
AAAAATAAGTTGAAATTTGTGTTTCCGTCCGAAGAGACTTCTGAGCATACCTGTTGCGCGATTTTCTTACATTGACTTAGGCTGTTTTCGAGTAAAAGGTTAAGAAAAATCAGACTTCATACAGCCCTAAAAGCATTTACACAATCAAACAATCATATGCTGGACAGGAACGGAATTGCAAAGCGCATTGCGCAAGAACTACAAGACGGTTGGTACGTCAATCTTGGCATTGGTATCCCGACTTTAATTGCCAACTACATTCCCGAAGGCATTAGTGTTGAATTCCAATCGGAGAATGGCATTTTAGGTATGGGACCTTTTCCCTTTGCCGACGAAGCAGACGCCGACCTCATCAATGCGGGCAAACAAACAATTACCGCTTTGCTTGGGGCTTCTATTTTCGATTCTGCTACCAGTTTTGCTATGATTCGTGGGCAGCACATCAATCTTACCGTCTTGGGTGCAATGGAAGTTTCCGAAACGGGTGATATCGCCAATTGGAAGATTCCGGGCAAAATGGTGAAAGGTATGGGCGGCGCAATGGATTTGGTGGCTTCCGCAGAAAATATCATCGTTGCTATGACCCACACCAATCGCAAAGGCAAATCTAAGCTCCTGAAAAAGTGTACCCTACCACTGACAGGTGTAGGCTGCGTCACGAAAATCGTTACTGACCTGGCATTTTTGGAAGTGACACCCGAAGGCTTTAAACTTTTGGAACGTGCGCCTGGTGTGAGTGTGGAAGCGATTGAGGCAGCGACTGAAGGGAGGCTAGTTGTAGTAGGAGAAGTGCCCGAGATGGTGATAGATTAGAGGGGGAGTTAAGGGACGAAAATTAATGTCAAGCAAGCGGATAAGCTTGTTGAGCAAGTAAGAAAAACGAGGCTTTGTACGCCCCTAACTCGTAGATAGGCGTTTTTAAGCAATGCTTGATGTAACCTCTAGTAAAGCGCTTAAGATCGAGCATACTTGTTGCGCGAATTCTTTGCATTAACTCAGGCTGTTTTCAAGTAGGACGCTAAGAAAAGCTAGATTTTGTACACTTCTAATTTTGACTTACAAGGGAAAAAGAAGATGACTATCTAGTCCGCTGCACGAGCTATGTTTCTTAGAGCTTGTTTGGAGCAGGAAAATAGTGCCCTAAACAAGCTCTTAGTGTTTCAATATCAGTCCCAAAGGTAAATTTTCCGTTTCCTATAGTTAATCGAAAACTTATTCAAGGCGTTCAACACAGGGAATCCAAGAATACCTTTAGCCTTAGTATGATTGAGCGATGTCAGTAAATATTCTTGATTATCAAAAGCGATATTTGTGAGGTTGGCAGATGGTACAACGACTACCCGTGCCAAGGAGGTGCGCTGATCTGCTCCAACTAGAAATTTCAATGCTTTTACGCGGTATCGACTCGAATTTTTCGTTTTCGCCAGTAAGTTATCTTCCGATGCAGTATCCAAAATAAAGTCCATACGTTCTTGATTCATTTCAAGTTCCAACAAGGGGGCATGAACCGCCATGCGAAAAGGAATAGCCTGTACTGGGCGATCTAAATCGTGCAAATCAGATTTTCTAAGTCGGTGTTGCTCGATACGTCTGTTTTCATAATCAAACAACAGTTCTTTTTGCTTCAGTATTTCGTAGCCAATCAGTCCCAAAAAAGGTTTTCCAATAGCCTGCTCCAAATAGCTTAAATCGACTACCAAAGCGGTAAAGTTTTTCTGTTTCACGCAGCCCCATTCAAATTTGCCAACCCACTGACTTTTTACTGCTGTTGTACCATTTATGCTGTTAGCAAGCCAGTCACTCGCCTCACCATCGAAATGCTGTTGATTCAAGACCAAATCAGGAGCACCCGTATCAATGATGAAGTAACCGTCTCTTTCTTCTATCGTAGCCTCCACCACGATCATTTTGTTGAGTAACTCAAATTGTCCGATGCAATATGGCATGGCTTCCATCCAATAAGATAAACACATCAGGCTGTAAAAAATCATCCACTTCATAATCATCCACTTTTATAGCTCAACATTAGTTAAGTTTTAGTTTACATTTAATTAACAATTAAACGGTTAATGCAGTCTTTTAGTTGCCTTTTGTTTACATTGAATTAACATTATATGATTGTAGTTGGGACTTTACAAAGTTTTGAGCAATGCTTTAAATAAATCTTGGTGAAGCTTCTAGGATTACGCAACAAGTATGCCTAGAGGTTTTTATGGACGGAAGCACAAATTTTTCAGAAAAATTTGTGCTTCCGTCCGAAGAGATTTATTGCGCATATCTGTTGCGCGATTTCCTTGCCTTGACTCAGATTGTTTTTAAGTGAGGTGTTGAGAAAAAAGAGACTTTTTATAACTAGCCCTATATTGAAGTGGTAAATCAAAACTTGCCAATGATCTACCCATTTTATTTTGGATTTAGCCGACGTGAAGTATTTTTACCTTGCCGACCGAAGCACCAATAGCATATTCAAAACAAAATAGAAATGGAAAACACATTCACTAGCCTAGATTGGATCGTCATTGCGGGCTATTTCTTACTGCTCTTAGGCGTGGCAGCTTGGGTCATTCTACAAAAACAGAAAACTTCGGAAGATTACTTCTTAGCGGGCAGAAATATGGGTTGGTTTGTAGTGGGGGCTTCCATTTTTGCTTCTAATATTGGTTCGGAACATATCGTCGGACTAGCAGGATCGGGTGCGGGTGATAAATTTCCGCTGCTGATTTATGAGCTACACGCTTGGATCGTCGTGCTGCTAGGTTGGGTTTTTCTGCCGTTTTATGTGCGTGCTGGTGTATTCACAATGCCAGAATTTTTGGAACAACGCTTCGGACCTCGCGCAAGGTGGTTTTTATCGCTGTTTAGTCTTGCTGCTTACGTGCTCACTAAAGTATCCGTCACACTGTACGCAGGCGGCATCATCATTTCTACCCTACTAGACGTTCCTTTTATGCAGGGGGCATTGGCAACGGTGGTACTCACGGGTATCTACACGGTACTAGGTGGTATGCGAGCCGTCGTTTACACCGAAACCCTGCAAGCCATTATCTTAGTAGTGGGTGCTGCGACCCTTACGGTGCTAGGCTTGCAGAGCGTGGGCGGCTGGGGAACAGTTGTCGATACGGTCGGCCCAGAGTATATGGATATGTGGCGATCTATGGATGATGAGGAGTACCCTTGGCATTGGTTGGTGTTGTCTTCTTCCATTGTAGGCATTTGGTATTGGTGTACCGATCAGGTGATCGTGCAGCGTGTATTGACTGCGAAAAATATCAAGGAGGGCAGGCGCGGTAGCATTTTTGGTGCATTGCTGAAACTTACGCCTGTGTTCCTATTTTTAGTGCCTGGACTGGTCGCCTTGGTAATGAAGATGCAGGGCAAGCTGGATTGGGCAACACCCGATCAAGCTTTTCCGTCTTTGATGATGGCAATTCTGCCCGCTGGTTTGCGAGGATTGGTAGCGGCAGGATTGATGGCGGCTTTGATGTCTTCGCTGGCTTCCGTTTTTAATAGTTGCTCCACACTTTTCACCGTAGATATTTACAAGAAAATACGTCCACTTGCTGAGGAACGGCAGTTGGTACGCGTTGGTCGAATTGCTACGATCATCGTGGTGCTGCTCGGCATTGCTTGGGTGCCCGTCATCGAACGGCTGGCTGGCGGTACGATGTACGATTATTTACAGAAGGTGCAGTCCTACATTGGACCTCCGATTACTGCGGTTTTCTTGTTGGGTATTTTTTCTAGTCGCATCAATTATAAAGGGGCTTTGGCAACCCTATTTTCTGGCTTGTTCATCGCTGCACTCCGCCTGACTTTGGAGGTTTCTAAAGATAGTTTAGCTAGCGATTCCATTTGGTTTGCCATCGCAGATATGAATTTCTTGAAATTTTCCTCTTTCTTCTTTTTGTATTCCGTAGCGGTCGCTATTTTGGTTTCTATCTTTACACCTAAACCCAGTACCGATCAACTAACAGGTTTAACCTTCGCGACTTTGACTGCGGAACAAAAGGCTACTAACAAGGAAAGCTATACTTGGATAGATATTGTAGCTTCTGTTTTCATCATTAGTATTGTGGCTTTTGTGATGATTTATTTTAGTTAGAATAATGAAGCATGGCAACTAATTCCCTTAGACTTAAGTATCCCCAATTAATTGTTTAGAGGGTGTACCTGCCAAATGATGTAAGCATAATTTTATAGTCCCATCGGGACGAACTATGGGTAGAAAATAGCTTAAATGTAGTATTTTAAGT
>JBCDKV010000512.1:0-4242 GCA_038746215.1 Bacteroidota bacterium
ATACCTCGTTTTTCTTAGTATTTTACTTGGAAACAGCCTAAGTCAATGTAAAGAATTCGCGCAACAAGTATGCTTGGTCATTCTCTTCGGACGGAAACACAAATTTCAACTTGCTTTTGGAAAAAAATAAGTTGAAATCTGTGTTTCCGTCCATAAAAACCCTTATGGCATACTTGTTGCGCGATTTCAAGCGCTTTACTAAAATTTTTCTCAGGCATCACCAAAAACTTCGCACACGCCTAATAAGAAATAAAGATTATCCGTCTAAGATTGTAAAATGCACGCTGATCGGTAAGCCATAAGAATTGCCGAGCAGCTACTAATGCCTAAAGTGTGTTTACTTTTCTAATAATGTCTCATCACATACAATAGCAAGCTTTCTATTGCTCAAACTTAGTATTTATTCCTAACTTTGGATACGATCTTTAGTCTACATCATATTGGTGTAAATTGAGAAATCTACAACTGCCCCGCAGTGCAATAGGAACACTTAATTTGCGTTTTTCAGAAAGAAAAAATGAGGAATATGTATCGCTACTACCTAATAGTTTTGAGTCTATCTTTTTTATTCACTGCTGTGCAAGCACAGTTTGCTACCAACTCCGTCCTAAGAGAAGGCGAAGTCTACAAAATTGCCGTCAGCGAAACGGGCGTTCATCGCTTGACTTACGAATGGCTCAAAACGCAATTGAATGTCGAACCTAGCGATTGGGAGGTTGATAAAATTCAGCTTTTTGGCAATCATGGCGGTCGATTACCTGAATCCAATTCCGCCGAGCGGATGGATGATCTTCGGGAAAATACCATCCAAGTGGTAGGAGGCGAAGATGGCGTTTTTAATGCGGGTGACTATATCTTATTTTATGCCGAAAATGCAGATAGAATTTGCTACAACGACGATCATGCCATGTGGCTGACCGAGCGCAATCCTTTTGATGCACAGAATTTTTACTTTTTGAGCATCGGAGCAGCCAATGGCAAACGCATCAGTTCGCAGGAAAATTTAAGTGGCGCGACTTACACCAGTAGCAGTTTCGACGATTTCATTCACTTTGAAGCGGATAAAATCAATTTATTGGATGAATTTGTACATTCGCAAGGCTCAGGAAAACGCTGGTATGGCGATAAATTTGAAAATGTAGAATCCATCGCTTATGATTTTGATTTCCCAAATCTTATACCAACCGAAGCAGTAAAAATTAGAGCAAGACTAGTCGCGAGAAGTCGCCAACGCCTGCCTTTCTTCATTGACGCGAACGGCACAATGCTCCAAAGTAATACCATCACCAGCACAGGGGGCTCTTTCCGAGAACCCGCAGAATCTACCTATGCTAATCCAGGTATCATTCAAAATACCTTCAATGCCAGCGGCGACGCTATTGATTTGGAAGTAACCTATCGGGGCGAAGAAGCTTGGCTGGATTATATTACACTAAACGCCAGACGCCAACTCTTTCTTACCGAACCGCAATTGTGTTTTAGTGACAGCAAAAGTTTAGATCACGACATTAGTGCTTTTGAACTCAATGCGAGTAGTAATATTCAGATTTGGGATGTCACCAATCCATTCGAGGTGAAAGCACAAGTTAGTAGTCAGTCGGCTAACAGCTATATCTTTGGCTATCAAAGCGATACACTAAAATCTTTCGTTGCTTTTGAAGCCCAAGGTGTATTTGAGCCCAACAGCGTAAGAGCCATTCCCAACCAAAATCTTCATGCCTTGCAAACTGTAGATATGTTGCTAATCTATCCCGAAGCATTCAAAGCAGAAGCAGAAAGACTAGCCGAGCACCGTCGCGCTTATTCTAATTTGAGCGTTGAAACAGTGCTGATTGACGACATTTTCAACGAATTTTCGAGCGGGCGACAAGACCCCACCGCTATTCGAGATTTTGTACGCATGCTCTACGGGCGCGACCTCAATTTAAGATACTTACTGCTCTTTGGCGACGGTTCTTTTGACTATCGCAACATCAAAGCGCGAGGAAGTAATTTCATCACCGTCTATGAGACAGACAATTCAGAAGACCCTATTGATGCTTTTCCATCGGATGATTATTATGGTTTGTTGGATGAAGAAGAAGGCGTTGGTCTTCGAGGGGATTTGGACATCGCTATTGGTCGCCTACCTGTCAAATCGCTAACAGAAGCGCGACAGGTGGTTGATAAGATCATTCGCTACGATACAGCAGATGAAAGTCTGGGCGATTGGCGCAATCGCGTTGCTTTCGTAGCAGACGATGAAGATAACAATTTGCACTTGCGTGATACGGATTTTATTGCCAAAGACTTTAAAAACGAGCAACCTGCTTTCAATCAAGAAAAAATATACTTTGATGCTTTTCCACAGCAATCTACTTCTGGAGGAGAAGGCTTCCCCGATGCGACCGAAGCCATTACACAAACTTTGTTCAAAGGCGTGCTAGCCATCAATTATCTCGGACACGGTGGCTCACAAGGTTGGGCGCAAGAGCGTGTGCTAGATAAGAATCGAGGTGATATAAAAAAATTGGACAACCGCCATCAACTGCCAGTTTTTGTGACGGCAACCTGCTCTTTTTCAGGTTATGATGATCCCAATCAAGTGACAGGTGGTGAAGAAGTGCTACTCAATCCACAGGGTGGGGGTATCGCATTATTTACGACCGTGAGGGCGGTATATGCCAGTTCCAATGCGGCTTTGGTGCGTTCTGTTTTTGATACCATGTTCCAATTGGTGGATGGCGGACGTCCAACTTTGGGACAAATCATGCAGACCGCTAAAAATGCGTCGAGCGTAGGACGTTCTGATAATTCTAGGAAATTTACTTTGCTGGGTGATCCTGCGCAGCCACTTGCCATTCCGTTGAAAAAGGTAGTGACCACGGCGGTTTCTTCTGATACTTTACGTGCTTTGGAAAAAGTGACGATTAGCGGGGAAGTCCAAAACTTTGATGGCTCACTAGCTAGCGATTTCAATGGTATATTGACGCCTTCTATTTTTGACAAAAGTGTTGAGTATACTACCTTGGCGCAAGATGCGGGTAGTAGGGCGTACAATTTTGATTTGCAGAAAAACATCATCTTCAAAGGACGTGCAAGTGTGGAAAATGGAAAGTTCCAATTCACTTTTGTCATGCCCAAAGACATCAATTTTAATTTTGGTAATGGACGAATTAGTTACTACGCCAAGGATTTGACGACTCAGCAAGATGCAACGGGTGTGGACGACAGTATTATCATTGGTGGTGCAGATGAAAATGCGTTTAGCGACCAAACAGGTCCAGAAATTGCAATTTTCATGGACGATGAATCTTTTGTATTTGGCGACGAAACGGGTAGCAACACTTTGCTCATTGTCAATTTACAAGACGATAATGGTATCAATGTATCTGGTAACAGCATTGGACACGACTTAGAAGCCGTTTTGGATGATAATACACAAAATACCATTCTGCTCAACGATTTTTATGAAGCTGCCCTCAATGACTACACCAAAGGGACTGCCACTTTCCCACTGCGAAATCTAGCGGATGGCTTGCATCGAATTGAAGTCACGGCTTGGGATATTGCCAATAATTCTGCTCAGTCTTTTACTGAATTTGTAGTGGCTTCTTCGGAACAAACCGCCCTGAGTAGCGTACTGACTTTTCCCAATCCCTTTTCGGAGGCTACTTGCTTTGAATTTGAGCACGATTACCCCAATCAGGAACTTGATCTTCAAATTCAAATATATAATGTGGAAGGAAAGTTGGTGAAAACAATTCAAGATCGCATCTTTGCCGATGGAAAAACGATAGCGGATGCAAATTGCATTCCTTGGGATGGAAAAAGTGATACTAGCAAGCCACTAGAAACTGGCGTTTATCTCTATCGCATACAGGTGAGTCCTACCTTAAGCAATGGTAGCGGACTAGGAGCGAGTAAATGGGAGAAGTTGGTGCTGATGCGATAAAATATTAGATATGATAATATAAAAATTTCCTATTCCATCGAAAATAAATTTTCCATTTAGGGGTTATTATAACGAGTCAAGCATTTTAACAAGATCATAACGAAAGTCGAAATTGTTAGATTGACCAATTGCTACATTTACAGCAAAACAACAAGTTCGCAACAAATAAAACAGATTTCTTGCCTATGAAGCAACAGTACACTTAAATCATTTTTTAAAATACTGTTGATGAAACATTTCACTGAGAAAAGGTCTCATCATTATTTACTTCCGTGCTGGTTAAATTTTACTTGAAATTATGTGATTTG
>JBCDKV010000513.1:0-4240 GCA_038746215.1 Bacteroidota bacterium
AAGGTTTTTTAAGGACAAAGAAGCGAGAATCGCTTCTTTGTCCTTAAAAAACCTTGATTCGCTGAGGAGGTGTCGACCTCCTCCTCAGCGAAAACTTACCCCTAAATTTAGAGGTAGATGATGTGAACAAAGCCTATCTTTTTTCAAAAATGAAAGTACTTTTTTACCCCGTTTGCAGTGTATGTTTTAAAGACGTATAGGGCTACTATGCTTGTATTTTTTGCTAAAAGCTGAACACAAAGGCTCTAACCTGAAAGCTGAACTTATTATTTCATTATTCCTTAAATAAAGCGATACCATCTTTTTGTTTGCCCATCCGAAAGAAAGAGCTATCTTTATTCCCAACAAGTTCTAACGACAAAACTAATCGAATAACACAAAATGAATAATCTTCTCAACGATTTTGATTTTCAAAAAGTACTGACGGACATTGCAGAGCAGACTGAAAGTGGTTTGCCCGAAGTTAAAGAAAAAGCAGGGGAATACCTAAAGGAATTACATACGGTACATCACCCTTTTGCGAATTTAGTGGGTGTCCAGTTCATACAATACGTCATTTCGAGAGGCTACGATAAGAACATAGACATCAATCCCAATCAGGTGCGTCAGTTGGCTAAGATTGCGCGGAAATATCCGATCGCTTTTGTGATGACGCACAAGACCTATATTGACATGATGGTGTTGGCGATCATTTTAGTGCGACACGGACTACCAATTCCGCATATTTTTGCGGGCATCAATATGGATTTTTTCGGTTTGGGGCAGTTTGGTCGCCAGAATGGGGTCATATTCATTCGTCGTTCGATCAAAGATAATCTGATTTACAAAGCGAGTTTGCGCCACTATATTGCTCATCTGGTCAAAGAAAAAGGGCATTTTATGTGGGCGATTGAGGGTACACGTTCTCGCACGGGCAAATTGGTTTGGCCCAAAATGGGCATCCTCAAATACATCAAAGAAGCAGAAGATTACGCTAATCAAGAAGTCAAGTACGTACCCGTTTCCATTGTCTATGATCTCATTCCCGATGTGAAAGAAATGACTTTACAAAGCAGGGGAAAGGAAAAATCACCAGAGTCGCTAAAATGGTTCATCAATTACATCCGAAAACTCAGCGATAATTACGGACGCATTTCCTTGCGCATCGGCGAGCCTGTGGATATGACAGGACAAAGTGCTGCGCTGCGTTTGTATAAAATTGCGGGACGGAAAATTGAAGAGGGCGGTATTTCACATTTTGCTTTAGAATTGGTACATAATATCAATCAGATTACGCCCGTCACAACGACTTCCCTGATTTGTATGGCGCTCATCAGCAAATTTTCTTTGACAAAAAGAGGGATTGAAAGTGATCTTGCGGTGATGATGCAACTCATTGAAAATCAAAAGCCCGATGCCCTCGTAGATCGCGGACAGCAGATCGGTACGAGTGTACAAAAGGCACTGAATCTATTGCTGCGAGCAAATATTTTGCAGCAAAAAGGCGATAGTCTGAATGCTAAATACATTATCAATTCCGACCAATTCCTACAAGCTACCTACTACGCCAATATGTCGGTGCATCATTTCTACCATCGCGCCTTTGCGGAATTGGCTTTGCTGAAAATTGCGGAAGAGAAGGAGAATAGAAACTTTCTGTTTTGGCAGGAATTAATGGAACTGCGCGATCTATTCAAATTTGAATTCTTCTATTCCAGAAAAATTACTTTCACCGACGAGGTCGAGACTAACTTGACCTTTATGATCCCCGACTGGCGCGAAAGATTGAGTGATCCCCAAACGGATATTAAGGCAGAACTGGCAGATTTAAAAATATTAGTCGCACCCGTTGTCCTCTACACCTACATAGATGCGTATCGCGTTGTGGTTCAGGCTTTGCAAAAATTGGATCGAACTAAAACCTTCGAGGAAGATAAGTTCTTAGAACATTGCCTGTTTTTGGGCGAAGAGATGCACTGGCAGGGACGCATTCAACGCTTAGAGTCAGTGGCCAAACCATTCTTGAAAAACGGACTGCGATTTGCCAAAAATCTATCGCTGATCCCTAGCATAGAAGATACCAAAGCCGAAGTCCTGAGATCGTGGGTGAAGCGGCTGGATAATGTGGCGGATAGAATCAATGAATTGCAAGCCATTACGCTCCGAAAGCCGCAAGAATTATCGCCTTACGTGCCATTGGAGCGAGAAGCAGTGCCTGGTTCTCGAACAGAAAGCGTCACTAAAGATTTGCTAGACAGCAGCGAAGCGGGAGCGCACATTGGGGCATTTTTTGATCTAGACCGTACGCTAATTAGCGATTTTTCAGCCAAACAGTTCTTTCAATCTCGCTTGCTAAGTGGGAAAATGAGCGCAAAAGAAATCATCGCGCAGTTTGCTGGGGTCATCGTCTATGCACGTGGGCAAGGGAATTTTGCTGGACTGGCGGCGATCAGCGCTAAAGGTATCAAAGGGGTGGATGAGCAATTGTTTGTACAGATGGGAGAAGAGGTTTACGCTAAATATTTAGCAACGACTATCTACCCAGAAGCACGCGCCATGGTGGCTGCGCATTTATCCAAAGGACACACCATTGCCATCATTTCTGCTGCCACGCCTTACCAAGTCAATCCTATCGCTAGAGATTTGGGTATCGAGCATGTCATGTGTACCCGTCTGGAAGTAAAAGATGGTAAATTTACGGGCAACATTGTAGAACCTGCTTGCTGGGGAGAAGGCAAAGCCTACGCAGCGAGAGCATTGGCAGAAAAATACGATTTGGATTTAACTAAAAGTTATTTCTACACCGATAGTGCAGAAGATTTGCCGCTTTTGGAGATCGTGGGACATCCACGCCCGATGAATCCCGATACCAAATTAGCAGCCTTAGCCTTCAAAAATGGTTGGCCTGTTTATCGCTTTGATGAAGAAACAGGTAGCAATAATCTCATGGATTTGACTCGCACGGGATTGGCACTTGGTAGCTTGTTCCCAGCAGTCGTTCGTGCCGTCATCAATGGCATCACCAGCATGTCATGGGAGGAAGGTATCAATGCGATGGTGGCAAACGTGGGGGATTTGGTAATTTCTGTATCGGGTATCGAACTAGTAGTGAAAGGGGAACAAAACCTTTGGGCGCAACGTCCTGCGGTCTTCATGTTCAATCATCAAAGTAGCGTAGATTTGTTCATTGCGGCTAAATTGATTCGCAAAGATTTGGTGGGTATTGCCAAAAAGGAATTACAGCGTATGCCGATCCTTGGACAACTGATGACGGCAGCAGGCGTGATCTTTATAGATCGAAAAAATCGGCAAAAAGCGATTGAAGCCATGCAACCTGCGGTGGATGCCCTACAAAACGGTAAGTCCATTGTCATCTTTCCAGAAGGGACTCGCAGTAAGGATTATGCCCTAGGGAAGTTCAAAAAAGGCGGTTTTCACCTAGCCATGCAAGCAGGCGTTCCTATCATACCCGTAGTGGTTCGCAATGCCTACGATGCCATGCCAAGAGGTAGTCGCTTCCTGAAATCTGCTGCCATTGAAGTCGTTGTGCATCCTGCCATACCTACCACGGACTGGCAACTTAAAGATTTGGCAACGCATGTGCAGGAAGTTAGAAGCGTGTTTTTAGAGGAATTGGGGCAGTCGTCGTGAGACTTATACTATAGAAGTTGAGGCATAAAATAGGGCAACAGATTCAAAGTACAAGCTCAAATGTCAAGTGCATTTAGGCGTGTACGGAGTTTTGAGCAATACTCGAAATGAGTCCGAGAAAGCTTTTGAGATCGCGGAACAAGTATGCTTAAAGGATTTTTATGGACGGAAACACAAATTTCAACTTATTTTTCTCTAAAAAATAAGTTGAAATTTGTGTTTCCGTCCGAAGAGACTTACTGAGCATACTTGTTGCTCAATTTCATTGTATTTACTCAGGCTGTTTCCAAGTGGAATGCTAAGAAAACGAGACTTCGTTCACCCCTAATTTTGTTTTAGAAGTGAGCTTATTGGACTAACTCAAAAAAGATTAGATATCCATGTTGCTAAACGCTTTCATCACCAATAGCTGTTTGTTTTTTTTATTGCTGTCGAATGTGGTTATAGCACAAAGTACGAGTCCTAGATACTACAAACAGTTGGGGCTGCAATTGATGGCAGACGAACAATACGAAGAAGCACACGCTGCCCTGCTCAACTATCAACAAGCCTTTTCAAAGGATCGTAAAGTATTGCTGTATCTGGCGATTTGTAGCTATCACATTCGAGC
>JBCDKV010000514.1:0-4237 GCA_038746215.1 Bacteroidota bacterium
ACCTATCGCTGGTTAGCAGCCGCTCTCTCCGATGGCAATGTTTCAGAATATGAACTAGGAAAACGTATCGCGCAGTTCAGATCAGAACAAGACCTATACCAAGGAGAGAGCTTCCACCCAATTGTAGGCTACGAAGCCAATGGTGCTATCGTCCATTATCGGGCAAAAGCAGGAGATTGCGCCGATATACAAGCAAAGGGTGTGCTTCTAGTAGACTCTGGGGGACAGTATTTAGATGGGACTACTGATATTACTAGAACGATCACTTTGGGTATACCAACTGCGGAACAGAAACGCAATTTTACACTCGTCCTCAAAGGTCACATCGCGCTGGCAAGTATCTGTTTTCCTACTGGAACAACTGGACATCAGTTGGATGTACTAGCTAGACAAGCTCTTTGGAAACATCATTTGGACTATGGACATGGCACAGGACACGGTGTTGGGTTTTTCCTCAACGTACACGAGTCGCCACCTGGGGTCAGTCCATCCTCAAGTAGTAGCGGAGAACGCTCAGAATTCAAAGTCGGCATGGTTTTTTCCAATGAACCTGGTTACTATAAAGCAGGTGAATACGGTATCCGAACAGAAAATTTGATGTGTTGTGTAGCAGACCAAACTAGCGACGTACACGGCGAATTCCTGAAATTTGAAACGCTCACTTTATTTCCTATCGACACCAAACTCATTGATTTTGATTTGTTGAATGGAGAAGAACTGGATTGGTTGAACAATTATCATCAAGAAGTGTATGAACGATTATCTTTTCATTTGAACGCAGCAGAACGACAATGGCTGGCGGAGCAATGCAAAAGTGTATAGGCAACAACCCATCAAAAACACAAAGAACCAGAGCAAAAAATATCTATCATGGCAAAGACATCTACTATCAATATCCAAATCAAACTAAACGACGATAATGTTCCAAAAACTATTCATTGGCAATCCTCGGACAATCCCAACGGTAGCAGTCCGCAGGAGTGTAAAGCCATGTTGTTAGCCCTGTTTGACAAAGACCATTTAGACACCTTGAAGATCGACCTTTGGACAAAGGAAATGCAAATTTTAGAGATGGATCGTTTCTTTTACCAGAGCCTACGATCCATGTCAGAAACTTATTACAGAGCAACACAAAACAAAGAGCTAGCCAGCCATATGCGTCAATTTGTGCAATATTTTGGAGAGCAAACCGAGATTATTAAAGAATGACCGTTTATTTTTTGATCTGTCTTCTATCTTCTTGAGCAGCCTATTCCGAAACAAAACCAGTAGCTGAATTCACACCAGGCAAACCGCCCACTGTAAATGGAATATTAAATCCGATGAAAGCATAGGGCGTATCCACACCAAAATTCCAAGACCAACCTGCACTCAAAATATCTCGAAAAGCGGTGAGCATGATGCCCGCACCAAACTCTGGTGTCCCATCTAAATTGAAATCAGGCGAAGAGAAACCTGCGCCAATCCCCAAGGTCAAAAAGTCATTGTAAAATTTACTTTTTCGGCTGCCCCATTTCATAAAAACACCGTAGCTGGGCGCAAATTGGAAGGTGTTTTCTAAGGTAACGGAAGCCGTATTATCCCTTCGATAAGGATTTGCCAAAACCAAAGTCCCTGCCATCTTCAAGTGCGGCGAAATTCTAGCCATCGCAATGTAGCGGCGGTAGAGTTCTTTCGACTCGTAATTGGGATTGTATTTATCGCGTCCACGTTCGATGATGGCACGCAGTAAAATTTCGTCGCCGGCGCGTCGCTCCCCGATTCCTTTCAATTCGATGTAGCCATCCGAAGGAATTTTACCCACCGTGAAACGCTTCACGCTTTCAGTAAAGGCTTCGTTTGCCACGTAAGATTTACGAAAAGTTTGCAACAGCCGATCAATACCACCCAGCATACCTTTTATGCCATCAATATCGCCTTGTACTTTCTCATTGTAATCTTCGTAGGATTGATCAACTAGATTCAGTTGCGCTAAACCAGGGATGTTATCACCAAAAGAACTACTGTTGCCGTAACTCGTCACATCGTCGTGGAAAGTCTCGTAAGCACCTTGCACCAGATTACTCAATCGCTCAAAAGCAGTGCTGTAATTATCTTCTTGCAACAGTTGTTTACTAGGAAAAAGCCGAGCGAAATTCTCAAAATTTTCGGATGCAAAGCGATACAGGCGATTAATGCGTTCCAAATCGAGTTCATTTTCTAGCAAAACGCGTGCGGCTGGTCGGGTTTCCACCTCTTGGTTGAGTAGGCCGAGCGAACGTCGGTACAATTTAAAAAAGCTAGTTTTGGTCGTATCAGAAGGAAATAGATTATCCATTTTAGCTTGCACGGCACTCTTGAAATGTCCGCCCAAGCTGTTCATATTGAGTTCGATGCTATCGCGGAGTTCTTTGTTTTTGAACAAAGCTTGTTCTTCTGCTTCCGAAATGGGTGTACCAAATCGAGCCACTTCGATGTACTCGTCACTAGTGAAATCATCAAAATTTTCGACGTGTACTGGACGACCGCCACTCTTGTTTTTGATGTGTGCACCCAAGCGAAAATAAATCATTAAAGTACTATCCAC
Organism: Bacteroidota bacterium; assembly: GCA_038746215.1. Classification (GTDB taxonomy): domain Bacteria; phylum Bacteroidota; class Bacteroidia; order Chitinophagales; family Saprospiraceae; genus JAAUTG01. The sequence goes on from JBCDKV010000514.1 coordinate 2,567, forward strand.
TTTGCCATCTACCGATAAAGACTCTAGTAAGTCATCGCGTATTGCCTGTGCTTGCTCACCCAAAATATCAAAGACCAAAAGTGCATAGTTACCGCCTTCTCGATTAAAGCGGAGTTCAGTGGCTTCGGAATCAACAATTTCAATGATGTCGTCGTCGTCTTCGATTTCCGCAAAGGTGTCATCGACCAAATTTGCCAGTGCTTGGTAGTCGGTCAGCGTAGCACTGAACCGAGCATCGCCCATAAATTTATCGTTCAACAGATTCAGAATTTCATTTTGGTTGCGCATCAGACGATTCAACTTTCGCAATTGTACCAAACGATTGTCCTGCGCTGCGATGCCTTGAAAGCGAAACATTTGATCTTCCAATTCGGCAATGTTGACTTTCACTAGAATTCGACTGTTGATGTCCACAATCGCCGATCCGTCGTAAGGAATGGTGTCCTTATATTTACTGGTTGTACTTTCTTCTATCAACGTAATGAGGCGATCTTCTGGAAGTTGCGCCAAGAGATGTGATATGGATAGTAGGGAAAAAAGAAGCAAAAGGATGTTTTTCATGGTTGAATCGATGATGAAAAAATTAGATGTAAGGAATAAAAAAAGCGTAATAACGAATCTTGAACAAGGAATACCGAATAACGAAGTTTGCTAATAGGACGTGTACCGCCTTCGACATTCATTATTCCTTGTTCAATATTTGTTATTAAGAGTGTACGAAGTTTTTGGTGATACCTGAGAAAATTTTAGTAAAGCTCCTGAGATCGCGCAACAATTATGCCCAAAAGCAAAGCACCATTAACTGCTCGTCTCGCTTTTACTTTCATTCTCATTTTCAGGATTCGGCAAAGCTTTAATTGCTGCATTGAAGGCGCGCGCCATCTGAAATGTACTCAGTTTTTTGCGCTTATCTCTGGGATCGGGCGACTTCGTAGGATCAATGTAAATGACATAAGCGATTTGCTTTGATTTGGGTAAAACAGAAGCCGCTCGAATATTATTGAGGTCTACTTCTTTGTCGGGAAAAGAGTCTTGGATCGCTTTTTCAAACTTAGGACGCAGTGCAGCTAGATGGTCTATATCATTGATCCAAAGGATACTTTGTTTCGGATGTGCACCAGGCTGCAAACAAAGTTGATTGGCATTTTCCAGCAGCATTTTGCTGTTTTCAAATGTTCCCAATATGACTAAAGTGATATGCTCATCCAAGAAATTATTCAGATCCGCTATGATCGTATCTAGTCCATTGAGGCAATGCACACGCGTCAGTTCGGGAATAGGAATGGGGAGTGAAGTGGAATCTGGCATTTTCAATTGGTTTTATTTATATGAATGTTGTTTATTCCTTACGGGTGCATCTCAAAATGTCGTTTAGTTGATTAAGAGCTTGTTTGGAGCATTATTTTCCTGTAAACCAATATCTTATGAACTTGGCTTTGAAAATAATGGCTCATTTATCTCGATAAAATCCCAATTATCTTCTTCCCCGAAACCATAAGCTACTGATTTACAGTTCCATCCTGCTCCAAACAAGCTCTAAAGGGCGAATTTTCGTCTGTATTCCATGCAGTCGCATACGAAAATCTACAAAAGAGGATTTTCGGATGCTCCAAGGGTTTTTTAAGGGCAAGAAGCGTTAAAGCTTTAACGCTTCTTGCCCTTAAAATCCCC
>JBCDKV010000515.1:0-4233 GCA_038746215.1 Bacteroidota bacterium
ATCAGGAATATCATCGGCAAATTCAGGCTTGGTTGAAGGATTTGAATGCCTACTACAAAGACACGCCTGCACTCTACGAAAAGCAATTCGAGCCAGCAGGATTTGAATGGGTAGAAGGTGGCGATTCGGTCAATAGTATTTTGTCTTATCTACGAAAAGGAAACGATGGTACACCCACCCAGCTAGTTATTTGTAACTTTAATCCTACGCCAAGGGCTGCTTATCGGGTTGGTATTCCCACGGGTGGAAAGTGGGAACAAGTACTGAACAGCAACGAAGAAAAATATGGTGGTAGTGGATTGCCAAAAACTACCACAGTAGAAGCCTCCGATGAAGGCTGGAATTTTAAACCGTTTTCCCTTTATGTGGATGTACCGCCTTTGGCAGTGACGGTTTATGCGCCGGTGCAAGCGTAGCTTTGATTTTTATTCGGCTTCTCCTGCAAGATAAGGTTGTAAATTATTGCAAATAACGACTATGCGAGTTTCCTTTTCCACTTGAATATAGCCTGAGTCAAGGTAAGAAAATCGCGCAACAAGTATGCTCAATAACTTTCTTCGGACGGAAACACAAATGCTCAGTTATTTTTTCAGGAAAAATAACTGAGCATTTGTGTTTCCGTCCATGAAAACCCTATGTACATACTTGTTGTTCAATCTTCAGAGACTTCTCGAATTTATTTTAAGCATTGCTCAAAACTTCGTACACGCCTAAATAGTAATGACGAAAAAACAGCTAAAAGCATACCTAGATCAACACGCTGATCAATACAATCAGAGAGACTTTATCGAAAACGACCCCATTTCCATTCCGCATCAATTTAGTCGTTTACAAGATATAGAAATCATGGGATTTTGGACGGCGATGTTGGCTTGGGGACAACGCAAGACCATTATCAACAAAGCCAACGAATTGATTGAACGAATGGATGGTTCGCCTTATGATTTCATCGTGAACCACGAGGAAAAAGACCGTGAGAAACTCTTAGATTTCAAGCATCGCACCTTTCAGGCGACGGATACGCTTTACTTCCTAGAATTTTTACAACATTTTTATCGACAGCATCATTCGTTGGAAGCCGCTTTTTTGTTGGAAGCAGAAAATTATACGCCTTCGGTCGAAACCTCACTGACCTTGTTTCATCAACGTTTTTTCGCCCTAGCAAATGCACCAAAACGCACCCGAAAGCACGTTTCCACGCCTGTTCGTAAATCCAGTTGTAAGCGACTCAATATGTTTTTGCGTTGGATGGTGAGGCAAGATGATCGCGGCGTAGATTTTGGATTGTGGAAGCGTATTCAACCTAGCCAGTTGCTTATTCCGTTGGACGTACACGTAGACCGAATTGCAAGGCGATTGAATTTGTTGAAACGTAAGCAAACGGACTGGTTGGCAGTGTTAGAATTGAGTGAACAGTTGCGGCAGTTTGATCCCAATGATCCTGTGAAATACGACTTCGCGCTGTTTGGGATTGGCGTTTTGGAACAGCGAGGGAAATAGTATGAATGCGAGTAACGTCTGAAGAGAATTACTGAGCATACTTGTTGCGCGATTTTCTGACATTGACTCAGGCTGTTTCCAAGTGGAATGTTGAGAAAAATGAGACTTCGTAAACTCCTAAAATAGATCAACAGGTTTAGCCCTCTATGTAGATTCATTTGGGCTGCTGTGTAAGCAGGATTTAGATTTACTAAATTTCCAAAATTTAGTAAATCTCTGTTGTGAATTTATTTGTGTGTCATTCTTTAGGAATGGTAGATAAATAAAGTTACAAATTTTGAGTCAGCTATTTTTTTCTTAATCAAGGCATAAAAACCGCACATAGCCTATGTTCTGTAAGGCTTTTTATAACGCAGAGTAAGCGAAAAAGAGCAAGTCAAAATTGTGAATTTATTTGTGTACCATTCCTTACTTAATCATATTCAAAAAAGTGCTAACAAACCAATTGGAATCAGAATTGGTGAGCTTATCTAAGAGAGAGTCTGCTTTGCTAGAAAATAAGCGGATATCTTGTACGACATTTTTGAACTCTTGCACTTCTTTGCTATCTCCTTCCACATTTGAAATATCATCTAATACCTTGGTCATCGGCTCTAGTTCTCGCTTTTTTCTTTGAACAATGATGCACTTCACAACTTCCCACATCTCCTTTTCCGCCACAAAAAACTCTTTGCGTTCTCCTGATATAAGCTTTTTGTGTACCAATCCCCAATCAATGAGGGCTCGAATATTCATATTGGCGTTGCCTCTCGAAATCTTCAGCTCCGCCATGATGTCTTCGGCACTCATCGGCTCGGAACAAATGAGCAATAGGGCATGTATTTGCGCCATAGTGCGCGTGATACCCCAACTCGATCCTAGCGTTCCCCAAGATTGGATGAATTGTTCTTTACCTTCTTCTAAAGTCATTGATGTAAATAAATTGTAGCACTTTTGGGCATGACTCCTGCTAAATTAGAATGTTGCACAAATTGTTTACGTTAATATGTCATAAAAAAGGCATTTTTATAACTTCTGCTTCCAGTCTTTTGCGACCAGTCGATACGAAAAAGCGGCTACCAATTGCTTTGTAATCTACATCAACGTAAGCCATACCAATAGGAATAGAAAGCGACGGAGAGAGTGTACCAGAAGTGACTTTTCCAATGATTTTGCCCGCTTCGTTTTCCACAGCGTAGTCGTGCCTAGGCACTCTTCTATCGTGTACTTGAAAACCAACGAGTCTTCTGCTTAGCCCAGCTTCTTTTTGCTGCAATAAGAAATCCTTTCCCACAAAATCATCCGTTTTCAACTTGGTAATCCAGCCCAAACCTGCTTCTAGTGGACTAGTTGTATCATCAATATCATTACCGTAAAGACAATAGCCCTTTTCCAGACGCAAAGTATCCCTCGCCCCCAAACCAGTTGGTAAGAGACGAATATCTTGTTGTGCTGCCGTTTCAAACAGCGCATCCCAGATGGGTAGCAGTTGCTCATTTCTAGCGTACAATTCAACTCCGCCTGCGCCCGTGTAGCCCGTCGCAGAGACCAATACATTGTCTTGTCCCGCAAACATACCTTTTTCAAAAGTGTAATAGCGCAAGTTGTCTACATCTATTGGTGTTAAGCTCCTAATCAGTTCAATGGCTTTCGGTCCCTGCACTGCCAATAGTCCCGTCTGATCCGAAATATCAAGCATTTCTGCTCCGAAGGCATTATGACTCGCAATCCAATCCCAATCTTTTTGAATATTAGACGCATTCACGACGAGCATATAAGCCGTTTCACCATCTTTTTGCATGCTTTCGGGCAAATGGTAAATCAGTAAATCATCTACAATACCGCCTGTTCTGTTCGGTAGACAAGAATATTGCGCTTTGCCTGTACTCAACTTGCGTACATCGTTAGAGGTTACGAATTGAATCAGTTCCGTCGCGCCTTTGCCTCTGATGATGAATTCACCCATATGCGAGACATCGAATACACCCACGTCATTTCTTACGTTATGGTGTTCTTCTTTTAGGCTGGTGTAGGAAATAGGCATGTGATAACCTGCAAAGTCGGTCATTTTTGCGCCTAGTTCGATGTGTTTATTTGTTAGTGTTGTTGTCTTCATTGAGCGCTATATTTTATATGAATTCTACTTGGTTTTTTAAATCTTCCATTTTTTCTTCGGTTGCTTAAGCTAGATGGATACTTTAGCTTCATTTCTTCTACAAAACGGTCTTCTCCACGCCATTCTTTTTCCAACTCACTTTGGTTAGCATGGTAGTAGGCTAGCGCAAGATATATGTCCGATAAATCTAGATCATATTCATGTGAAATTTCATCTGCGCTCATGTGCAGATATTCAAACCAGTTGACAATATCTCTAACCCGAATACGGCGACCTTCAATTCTTGCTTTACCACCGCATATATTTGGCGTTCTAACAATTCTTTTGATTAAGGCTGCTGTTTGCATATTTATTCAAATTAATAAAGAAGATAGCATTGTTACTACAACTTACCAAAAGAAAACGTTTCCATCACGATCACGTTATCACAAATCAATTAATCGTCACGCTCTGTATCTTATCTCCTACCTGCACATCCTGCACCACCTGCATCCCATCTACCACCTCTGCAAAAATGGTGTATTTTCCATTCAAATGCAATGTGGGCGCATGGGTGACGAAAAATTGCGTTCCCTCGGTATGTTTTCCTGCTGAAGCCATACCGACCATACCTGCTCGTTCGTAGCGAATGGGTGAAA
>JBCDKV010000516.1:0-4218 GCA_038746215.1 Bacteroidota bacterium
GAAAAACGCAGGAATCCTCTCGGTTGGTGAGGCTTTTCAACACAGTAGCAGGACAAAAGATGCCGTCATAAATCGGGAAGTTATTATTTGATCGTTACTAATTCTACATTAAGACCCTCGGCTACACTTTACTAAGTCTTATAAATAAAGACTTTCATAAGTAATTTCAATAGCTTGTTTCTTGTAAAACAGACCCATAATTAATTGACTTTTGAAACTAAAATCTCAATAAATATAGGTGTTCTAGTCTAGAACAGTCAATAAAAATCATTCTTCTAAAACTCCGAAAACTGACATAAATAATTGATAATCAGTTTGTTTTAGAGTCTTAAAGTAGAATTAATGATCTTTCACTTAGACGCAAGTTTTTAGATTTCTTCGGAAGAAAAAATAACTGCTTATTCTGACCGTATTTATTATTACAAATTGGGACTGTACAAAGTCTCAGTTTTGTTAACATTTTACTTGAAAACAGCCTGAGTCAATGTAAGGAATTTGTGCAACAAGTATGCTTAAAGGGTTTTACTAAAATTTTTCTTAGGCATCACCAAAAACTTCATGCACCCCTAATTACAAATTCCCTAAACAATTTAGTCCTTCGCCAATTCATACAATTAAGGCAAGTGAACTCTATAAATAGAAAACCAAATATACTATCATTTAGGCAAAGTGGAGGAAATAATTAGCCAGTTAGACCAGCTATTTTTTCTTTTAGGAAATTTTAAAAATGCTTGCATAATGAATTATGGAAGTACTTTTTTAAGTTTTCTAGAAGGATAAAGAGCGGTATAAATGGACAATTATTTCCTCCAATTTGCCATACATAAAGTCAAGTGCTATGAATTATAATATTTTCATCACGCCTACACAACAATCTAGGCTACCTGAGCTAGATTTCTCCACCTTGCAGTTCGGACGCACCTTCACCGATCACATGTTTGTAGTTGATTACAAGGATCAACAATGGAAAAATCCAAGAATTATTCCTTTTGGGCATTTCGAGATGCACCCAGCCGCAATGGTCTTGCACTACGGACAAGCCATTTTTGAAGGCATGAAGGCGTTCAAAAACAAAGCAGGAGAAGCTGTGCTGTTCCGACCAGAAATGCACGCCAAGCGCATCAATCTTTCCGCCGAGCGTATGTGTATGCCGAGCATACCCGAAGAACTATTTTTGCAAGGACTCCATCAATTGATTGCGATGGATCAAGATTGGATTCCGCCGACCAAAGGCAGTTCGCTATACATTCGCCCCTACATGATTGCGACCGACGAATTTATTGGCGTTCGCCCATCGGATACCTATCGCTTTATCATCTTTTGTTGCCCAGTTAATGCTTATTACACCAAACCAGTCAAGCTACTCGTGGAGCAAGAATACGTACGTGCTGTGAAAGGTGGCGTTGGGGAAGCCAAAGCAGCAGGTAACTATGCCGCCGCTTTACTTCCCGATAGATTAGCCAAGCAGAAGGGCTTTGATCAGGTGATGTGGACAGAAACACCCGATTTTAAAAAGATACAAGAAGTTGGGACGATGAATATTTTCTTCGTGATCGATGGAAAGGTTGTGACACCCAAAACGGACGGCGCCATCTTGAGAGGCATCAATAGAAATAGCATCATTCAGTTGCTGCGGAAAGAAGGCTACGAGGTAGAGGAACGCGATATTTTTGTAGATGAGCTGGTCGAAGCACACCAAAAAGGAATATTTCAAGAGGCTTTTGGTGCAGGTACGGCAGCGGTCATTTCCCAAATTTCAGAGATTAGTTACAAAGACTACAAGATTACTTTACCTGATCTCGATCAAGCAGTAGTCGCACCCGCAACGAAAGCACAAATTGATGGTATCCGTTTCGGCGATGTGGAAGATACTTTTGGTTGGATACATCCTGTAAAAGTAGCAGCGGAAGCGGTTGCTTAGAGCTTGTTTGGATTTTGATCTTTAGGTCGAAAATGAGCTATTTTTTCGTTAATCGAGGCAAAAAATGGGAATCTATCTGGATAAATGACTGCTTTTTTAACGACGAGTAGCGGAAAAAGAGCCATTTGTAGATCAATTATTAATTTCCAAACAAGCTCTTAGGAATAAAAACAACAAAGTGCAATTACTAGCAAAAACATATCAAGGGCTGGAGGTCGTTTTAGCAGAGGAACTAAAACAACTAGGAGCAAGCAACATTGAAGTGTTGCATCGTGCAGTGCGTTTTGAAGGAGATCAAAAAGTGTTGTATCGCGCCAATTACGAAGCGCGCACTGCCTTGCGGATTTTACTGCCCATTCGCCAATTCAAAACCAAGCACGAGAATCATTTCTATCGCAAAATGCAGGAAATTGATTGGCGACAATACCTCAACCTGAAAACGACTTTTGCTATCAATGCAGTGACCAGTTCTAAGTATTTGCGACACTCCAAATACCTTGCCCTGAAATCGAAAGATGCTATTGTCGATCAATTGCGTCCTCATTTTGATGGACAACGTCCTTATGTCGATACCAAAAATCCTGATTTTCGTTTCAATGTACACATTTCGAAGGATAATCTTTGCACCGTCTCGCTAGATAGTTCAGGGGCATCCCTCTACAAACGAGGCTATCGAGTGGCAACGGTCGAAGCACCGATGAGTGAAGTATTGGCGGCAGGTATGATATTGCTGACGGGTTGGCGAGGAGAACAAGCTTTCGTAGACCCGATGTGTGGCTCTGGCACAATTCCCATAGAGGCGGCACTGATTGCTCGGAACATACCGCCACAGTGGAAGCGCAAGGAATTTGGTTTTCAAAAATGGCAAGATTTTGATCGGCAGCTATGGGAAAACATCAAAAAAGCCGCCAAAGAAAAAATAAAAGCGAGCGACCATCCTATCGTAGCCTACGATCAAGATTTCAATGCCTTCCAAGTCACCTCAAAAAACATTGCCAATGCCGATCTAAAGGATAGCATTAAAGTGGTTTGGAAGAAGCTCGAAAAATTAGATCATGCTTTAAAAGAGGGTACGGTCGTTATGAATCCACCTTACAACGAGCGATTGACGGAAACCGATATTGCCAGTTTCTATGCCCGCATTGGCGATCAACTCAAACAAAAGTTTACGGGTTTCAACGCTTGGATTATTTCAGCAAATCGAGAAGGACTAAAAAATATTGGACTGAAAACGTCGCGGAAAATTGTGCTATTCAACGGACCGCTGGAATGCCGTTTTCAAAAATATGAATTGTACAAAGGTAGTCGGCGACAAACGAGTGAGACGGTAAACTGATTTGGTTGGCAATTGGCTAGTAGTGCAAACAATGGTAAGTACGCTCTGAGCTAAAGGTTACAAAAATCTCTTATCAGCAGCAATTTAGATTTGCGAAATTCCAAAAATTTAGCACTACCAGCAAATCTATGTTGTCATCAAAATCAAAAGAGAAAATTACTCTCGTTATCCACATTAATGACTAGCAGCCGAAAGTCAACAATGCAAAGCCAATCAGTCTTTCGCCTGCCCATCAATCATCCGTCGCCAAATTTTCCTTTCTTCCTTGCCATTTGTTTTGAAAAGAATCATAAGCCCAAGTTATCAGCACCACCACCACTAAAGCGGGTAGTAAATTTTCAATATTAATCGTGCCCAAATCAATCAAGCGAATACTAATTGCAATGATTAAAACGCCACCGATAGCAGTGATCTGATGCAGGATATTATCAGTGATAAAAGGAGCGATTTTTGCGGCAAGCAGCGTCGTTCCGCCTTGCAAAATAAGTAGTGGGAAGATTGAAAACCAAACGCCAATGCCATAAGCCGATGCCAGCGCGATGGAAGAAACGCCATCCAAGAGCGATTTGACCAGCAACAATTCCCGATTGCCTTGCACGCCTTCCTCGATAGCACCTACCAAAGTCATAGAGCCAATACAGAACAGCAGAAAAGCAGTGACTAAGCCCTCTGTAAATGTCGCGTCTCCAATGGATAAGCTATTTTTTAGTTGATCGCCTAGTCCATTCAGAAAATCCTGCAAGTCTAGCAGTTCTCCAACCAGTCCACCGATAATCAGACTCATAATGAAGATGAGCATGTAGCCTTCTGGTACTTTGAGTGCCATTTGGATACCAATGACGATAGTTCCCAAACCGATAGCTTGAAAAATGATTTGCTGCATATCGTCCGTGAGCAGTTGCTGCAGCCACAAGCCCAAAAAGCTACCCACCGTTATGGTAGCAACATTGATAAAGGTAGC
>JBCDKV010000517.1:0-4206 GCA_038746215.1 Bacteroidota bacterium
AATCGGGGATAGATTTACCTGCTATTTTAACGTAGGTTGCTTCTTTGCGCAGTCTTCCGCCTTCGCATTCAGGACAGGTCGTTCTACCTCGATAGCGTGCCAACATCACCCGATTTTGTATTTTGTAGGTCTTCTCTTCTAGTTCCGCAAAAAAAGCATAGATACCACCAAAATAGCGCGTACCCTGCCAGAGCATTTTGCGTTCTTTTTTCGTCAAATCCTTGTAGGGGCGATGAATCGGAAAGTTTACCTTGTCTGCGTGGGCGATGACCTGCTCTCGCCACCAACCGTATTTTTCTCCTTTCCAAGCCGCCACTGCTTCTTCATAGACCGACAAACTAGCATCGGGAACGACTTTCAGTTCATCAATTCCCATCACTCGACCAAAGCCTTCACACTTAGGGCAAGCACCAAAGGGATTATTGTAGTTAAACAGTTGTGGGGTTGGCTCAGCAAAAATGATTTCATCTAGCTCAAAACGATTGTTAAAAGCTCGTGTCTCACCATCTATAGTTTCTACGATACATTCCCCCATGCTCTCTTGAAAAGCGGTTTGCACCGAGTCGCTAATCCGATTGATGTTTTCCTCTGATTCTTTTTTGACAACAAAGCGATCAATCAGGATGCGAAGGTCTTGTTCACGTGCTTTTATTAGCGGCAGACTTAAATCTAGGACTTCACTTTCTAAAATGTTTTGTAGCTCGTAGCGTTCGCCTTCGTATTCCAGACGGGTGTAGCCTTTTTGTAGCAAAAGCGTCAATTCTTGTTCTAGTGTGCGCTGTGGGTATTGTTTTTGTAATGGAATGAAAAGCTGGACTTTGCTGCCTTCGGCTTGTTGTTGTATGAAATCTACGACATCAGACACCTCGTGTTTTTTCACAATATCCCCCGAAATAGGCGAATAGGTCTTACCTACTCTAGCAAAAAGCATCCGAAAGTAATCGTAGATTTCCGTAAGCGAACCAACCGTGGAACGTGCATTTCTAGTACTAACTTTTTGCTCGATGGCAATAGCGGGACAAATACCCTTGATGTAATCCACATCGGGTTTTTTCATCCGCATCAAAAACTGCCGCGCATAGGAAGAAAGGCTCTCTACGTAGCGCCGCTGTCCTTCGGCATAGAGCGTATCCATCGTGATAGAAGACTTGCCCGAACCCGAAACACCAGTCACGACCACCAATTGATTTTTAGGTATTTGCAGGTCGATATTTTTCAAATTATTGGCGCGCGCACCTTTGATATAGATACTGTTCTTCAGATCAATTTTTTCCGCTGTTTCCGCTACTACTTCGGCAGTTGCTATCATATTTTTTATAAGGATAGTTTTTGTATTGTACTCCATTTGAGATAAAAAAGTGCATTTTTATTTTGAGCACTTTGCAGAATTGTTGAAATGAAAAAATGTTGAATTGATTGTTCCTAGCCTACTATTAGCAAGCTCTGCTAATGGTAAATGGTACAGCACATCACTATCAATTCGACAATTGAACAATTTTACAATTCGACCATTTGCACAGATTTATCCCGTTTGCAGTATATAATGCTTCTAATGCCTTCCAAAACAAACTTGTAAAAGGAAGCATTTGTTCATCGTGTTAGCGTAACAATTGCAAGGCAAGCAGTAGAGACTAGCGGACATTTTGATCTCAAAGTGTTCTTTTTAAGCGCTTGTTGGAAAGGTTACTCTTCTAAGACTAGAATTTAAACCCACTGGATCGGTAAGCCCTTAGGATTGCCGAGCCTTGTTACTAGTTGCTCGGCAATCCTTTAGGCTTACCGATCAGTAGGCACTTACAAGCTTAGAATGGGAGCCGCTGGGAATTCCCTACAAACTGATAATCAGCAGTTTGCGGTGCTGACAAGGTAAAAAATTGACTGTATATCAAGATACGGCGTTCATTTTTTATGCAATCAGGTTCGTAAAATGATGTTTATTAGGCAGGAAAAATCCCAGCAAGCTTTTAACTTTACCGCTGTACGCCATTTAGGGCAAAAAAGTGCATTTCAATTTTGATCGCTTTGTATGATTGCTGAATTGAAAAAATGTTGAATTAATTGTTGCGATCTTACTGATAGTAGGCTTTGCTGATTATATAGCACGTCACTATCAATTCGACCATTTGCAATTAGATTTTTACGAAGTCTTAAGCAATGCTTGAAATAAATCTTGGGCATACTTGTTGCTCAATTTCCTTGTATTGACTCAGGTTATTTCCAAGTAGAATGTTAGCGAAACTAAGACATTGCACAACCTCAATTTGCCGCAGAAAAAACTACTTGCTACTCTATCGCGGCTTCAATGATTTGGAGGTGAGGAAAGTCCGGACAACGCAGAGTACCCTACCATCTAACGGATGGGATTCGCTTGCGAAAGTGGATACAGCGAGTGTCGCAGAAAATAACCGCCGATCTTCGGATCGGTAAGGGTGAAAATGTGCGGTAAGAGCGCACGATGCCATTGAGTAATCAGTGGGATGGATAAACCTTAGGGGTTGAAATGCCATGTACACCGACAATTAAGGGTTACTCGCCCAATGTCGGGGGGTAGGCAGATAGACGCTAAGTGTGAACTTAGTGCTAGATAAATGATAGAGACCAGTAAGTGAAAGTTCAATAATAACTTAAGCCATTAAAATTGTTCTTTTGGCAGCTAAAAAACACAAAAAAGTAAGTCCGTAGCTCTGCTATGCACTGATTTTTTGTATTGCTTAGCTACTCAAAATAACTGCTTTTTCTGGCTCAATTTATTAATGATCTTTCACTAATGGGACAGAATCCGGCTTATCGGCAAGTAGTTTTTTTATTCCAAGCTAGGCTCGACAGCTCTACCTAAATTGTAAAAGTAGTTGATGCTTTGGTTTTCAAATTACTAATTTTTTTTAGGTGTATACGAAGTTTTAAGTAATGCTTGAAATAAATCTGATAAAGCCCTCTGAGATTGCGCAACAAGTATGCTGAAAGACTTTTTATGGACGGAAACACAAATTTCAACTTATTTTTTGGAGAAAATAAGTTGCAATTTGTGTTTCCATCCGAAGAGAGTTACTAAGCATACCTGTTGCTCAATTATCGTTCATTGACTCAGGCTGTTTTCAAGTAAAATGTTAGGGAAAAGTGAGCCTTCGTAAGCCCTTAATTTTATTTCATAAAAATCAGTAATTTGGGTAGCCCTTTTGAAAATAGAATGTCAAGCAAGTAGAAAAAATTAGCACATGAGCATACAAGCATCTGATTACATCGGCAGCTTTCCAAATTATAAATTATGCCCAAAAGAAATGCGACCAGAATATGCTTTCATCGGTCGCTCCAATGTTGGGAAATCTTCTCTCATCAACATGCTCTGTGGGCGCAAGGAACTGGCACGCACCTCTAAAAAACCTGGCAAAACGCAGATGATTAACTATTATCTGATCGATCAATCGTGGGGTATCGTAGATTTGCCTGGCTACGGCTACGCTAAAATTTCTAAAAAAATGCGTGCGCAATGGCGTGAGATGATCGAGCAGTATCTACTGCAACGAGAGCAACTGCAATGCGCTTTCGTTCTGATTGATGCCAATGTACCACCTCAAAATAACGATATTGAGTTTATCAATTGGTTGGGTAAAATGGGTGTACCTTTTCTATTAATCTACACCAAAATTGATCGACTCAAACCCGACGAACTTCCCCAGAATATCGAAAAAATTCAACAGGCTTTGTTGGCGTATTGGGAAGCATTACCACAACAATTTTACACTTCCTCCAACGAACGGACAGGAAGAACAGAAATATTGAGTTTCTTAGCATCTGTGAATGAGCAGTTCTGGGATGATGTAGGATAGCAGTTTGGGCAAAACATCGTTTCTGTCCGAAGCACTTTTTGAAAACGAATTAGGGCTGTACGAAGTCCTGTTTTTTCTTAACATCGTACTCAGAAACAGCCTGAATCAGTACAAGACAATTGAGCAACAAGTATGCTCAGGAGCTTTCTCAGACTTGTTCCGAGGGTCGCTCAAAACTTCGTACACACCTTAAAAACGAATCGGCTACTCTTCTAAGGTTGGAATTTAAGCCCACTGGATCGGTAAGCCCTTAGTATTGCCGAGCCTACTGTTGCTAGCTGCTCGGCAATCCTTGGGGCTTACCAATCAGTAGGAATTTACGACTTTAGAATGGTAGCTAACGAATCAAACGAACATGAATTTTTGTAGTAATTGTGGA
>JBCDKV010000518.1:0-4198 GCA_038746215.1 Bacteroidota bacterium
GCGTATTTAAAGCTTCTATTTGAAATCTGTTTTGGCTCATACAGTATTTTGTTATTAACGTCTTTTTAGCACTTTTTCCACTAAAAGAAATGAGGTCGATTGCAGCCAATTACAGAAATGTCCAGTAGTCTATTCTTAGAACTTGTTTGGATTTTTCCTGCCTGATAACCAATATTTTACGAACCTGACTGCATGAAAAATGAGTTCCGTATCTAGATATGCAACTAATTTTTCACCTTGTCAGAACCGTAACCTACTGATTATCAGTTTGTAAAATCCCAAACAAGCTCTTACAAATTCCTACAAGCATGAACAAGAATTTTTACTTACTATTTGTATGGATGCTTTTGCATCAGTTGATTTTTGCCCAAACTAGGGTTGGTGGCGGCATTTTTAGTGCAGAGACTTGGACGGTTGATGCCAGTCCGTACTTGGTCACGGCTGATGTGGTCGTCTTCCCCGATGCTAGTTTGAACATAGAGGCAGGGACAGAAATTCGATTTGCGAGCGATACCAAATTGGAACTGCGAGGGGGTAATCTCTTTGTCAATGGAACAGCCGATGCGCCGATTGTTTTCACTTTGGATAGCGATAATCCTGCTGATGCTATTAAGTGGTCAGGGATTGAGCATACTGAGATAGCAGGCGATAGCAACGCAATTGTCTTAGAACATGGCATTTTTGAATATGCTAAAACTGCCATCAACTACGGCAGTGGATTTTACAATCGGAGCATCAACGATTGTATTTTCCGATTCAACGACCGAGGTGCTTTCGACGGAGCGCAAGGCTACAATTGGGTTACGATTAGGGATTCGGAATTTATCGAAAATGGCGTTGGTATGGAAGGGCGAATGTCGGCAATCAATTGTACGTTCACCAATAATAGAACGGGTTTTGGTAATCCGATGACTTTTGGTAGCCTTGCCGAAGGTGGTGGCAGAGTCACCGATTGTACTTTTACGGGTAATGACTTGGCAGTCGGCTCCATTGGTCAAATTATCACAATTGCCGTCATCGAAAACAGTTTTTTTGATGGCAATGGGCAAGGACATTTCGGTTATTGGGCAAATATTGATCGTTCTACTTTTATCCGTCATACGGAGACGGGCGTGATGGTGACCAAAGGTAATATTCAGCGTACAAACTTTGCTCAAAATAGCACTGGATTAGAGACCTCTTTCTCAACTTCGGAATTGAATATTCACGACAATGTATTCACAGCGGATACCATTGCGATAAAAGTAGGTGACAATCGAGCTAAAATCATAGACAATACTTTTTGTGATGCGATTGAATTTGCGGCGGTATCGTTGACCAATAAAGCTGTAGACTTGAACCAAAACTGTTGGTGTAGCAATGACTTGAAGTTCATTGAAACGCAGGTGTTTGATGCTTTTGATGATGTAAGTTTAGGGATTGTCAGCTATGCTAACTTCAACCAAGATTGTATTCCAAATCTGGTCTTTCCAGGCGACACAAATAATGATGGCGTGGTTAATACTCGTGATGTACTAAGTATCGGATTAGCCTACGCAGAAAGTGGTGCAGCCCGTCCTAATGCAACTACCAATTGGGTTGGACAGGCATCAACAGATTGGAGCAGGACGCTCGGCAATAGCGTGAATGCCAAACACACTGACGCCAATGGTGATGGATTCGTTGATGAGGACGACATGGCTGTTGTGCTAATGAACTATAATCAGCAACACAATCGCACAACAACATATGTACCTTCCATGGCAGAAAGTGAAATGGTAAGTTTGATCTTGGAAATATCTAGCAATATGCTTGCAGGAGAACCAGTAGAGATCACGATCTCGCTACCCGATGCCACGCAGATAGATGACCTTTATGGCATTGCTTTCGCGCTTGAATCGGATAAGCCGTTTTTCAAGCATGGGACGATGCAGTTTAATCCATCAGCTTCTTGTTTGCGTGAAGTAGACAATACCTTGATGATGACACAAGAAGCGCAGGCGAATACTAGCGTGGAAATCGGCTTGGTGAAGCGAGATCGGGCAGCTAGTATTTGTGGTGGAATGCTTGGTACGATTAGCTTTACCACGGCTGAAAATCTTTCTGATGATATAAGTTTTCGATTGGCTGATGTGGAAGCGATTACTAGTCAAGGTCTCAATTTGGAAATGACAAGTGAGGCAGTTTCTACTGTTGTGTCTAATACAGCAAAGCTAGTTACGGAAAGTGTTGATAAGCTAGAAATCATTCCAAATCCAGCCAGTGATTTCATTCGAGTGACAGCAAACGATTTGACTATCGAAAACTTAGTATTGTTTTCAGCCACAGGTCAGGAAATCCGATCTTTTCCAATGACCTCAGATATTATACCGCTCGATGAATTGTGTAGTGGTTGGTATATCTTGATGGCTCGTACCGATGAGGGCGTTATTGTAGAGCGGTTTTTGGTAGAATGAATTATACTGCAAACGGGGTAAAAAAGTGCTTTTATTTTTGAAAAAGGATAAGTTTTGTTCACATCATTTACCGCTAAATTCTAGGGTAAGATTTCGCTGAGGAGGAGGTCGACACCTCCTCAGCGAACCAAGGTTTTTTAAGGACAAAGAAGCGATTCTCGCTTCTTTGTCCTCAAAAAAACTCTATCAAATTTGGCTGGCTCGATGCCGCCAAATTTGAAACTGCACCTAATAGCTTGTATTTAGAAAGTGTCAAGAGAGCAAAATGTACTTTTTTATCCCAAACGGAGTATACTCTTTTTTACGAATCCCCTCACTCCATGCCCAACACCTCTTTCGACATGTGCATAGCTACCAACATATTTGGTAAATCTACGACTTCAGCAATTTTCAAATCTCCTGCTAGGGAGCAAAGTGCATAGGCTTCGTTTCTATTCAAGTCGTGTTCTGCTACTAGATAATCTACCATGTAGGCAACGGCTTTCTTAGCGGCTTCGTCTATGCTTTCGCCAATGGCAGTGACGGCGTAGTAATCATCGCTTTCGTACTCTGGTTCTTTGATCGAACGCTGCCCTTTGAGGACTTCCACTTGGTAGATGATGTGCATCGGTGCTTCGATAGCAGTGCCGCAAACTTCCCCCATGCCTTGTGTGGCGTGTGCATCTCCAATGGAAAAAAGTGCTCCTTCTACAAAAACAGGGAAGTAAACACTGACGCCTTCCACCAAATGCGGATCATCCATATTTCCACCGTTTGCTCTCGGCGGAATAGTAGACAGCATTTCTCCCGTGGCTGGCGCGACGCCCATGACGCCAGGGAAAGGCTTTAGTGGCACTTTTATTTTATCTGTGAAATTGACGAACTGATCTCCTTTGTTGAGTTCATAAGTTTTGAGGAACGCCTCATTGAACTGATCGGCTAAAAAGCTAAAGCCAGGTAGGATAGCCGTCCATCCCCAATCTTGTAGCTCAATTTGATGCAGCGTCACTTTCAGTACATCACCGACCTCCGCTCCTTCTACGTAGACAGGGCCAGTCAGTGGATGAATAGGATCGAAATCTAAATTGGCGAGTACGGCTGGTGTATCCCCGAGTTTAATTTGTCCGTCGCTAGCTTCTTCCGTAAACACTTCGATGACTGTCCCCGACGGCACGCTCAAAACGGGAGGAATATCTTTGCTAAATTTATTGTGGGTTTGCTCCTTGGTCAGCGTATACTCTATCTTTGGGATTGTCCGTTTGGTTTGTTCCGCAGAGACCGTCGCTGTATTGTTTGCCATTGTCTGATCTGTCGGTTCACAGCTCCAGTAAAAAAAGCTAATACTGAGGCAGAGTGTTAGTACCCGTTTCATACTGTATGGTTTTGTTTACGTTCCTTAAAACAAGTGTAAAAATTAGACGAAATTTACCTCAAAACTACTTTTCTTTGCAGCTATTTCAAATATTAGCGCATCTTTTGACAGGTTTATACTTCGTATGGGATAAAAAAAGTACATTTCCATCTTTGGTAATATGGTAAGCACTCCATCAACAGTTAAATGTTTTAACAAAATCGCTGGGAACGGATTCGCACGTTTTTAGACCGAATTTGGTGTGCATATACTTAAGAGCTTGTTTGGAGCAGGATTGAACTAGAAATCAGCAGTTTGTGGTTCTGACAAGGTGAAAAATTAACTGCATATCTGGATACGGGGTTTATTTTTCATGTAGTCAGGTTCATAAAATGTTGGTTTATAGGAAAATAGTGCTCCAAACATGCTCTTA
>JBCDKV010000519.1:0-4196 GCA_038746215.1 Bacteroidota bacterium
GGTGTGGTTTTGGAGCGTAAGGCTATGCAGATTGTTCGATAAGTGATGGTGGAATATGGGGTACGAAGTCTCATTTTTTAGTGATTCTACTTGAAAATCGCCTGAGTCAAGCTAAGAAAATCGCGCAACAGGTATGCTCAATTATTCTCTTCGGACGCAAACACAAATTTTTCCTGAAAAATTTGTGTTTGCGTCCGTAAAACTCTTTTGGGCATGCTTGTTGCGCGATTTCAAGCGCTTTATCCTGACTTATCTCAAAATTTACCGATGAGCCTGAGACTTCGTACAAATCCAAAGCTATCTATACTGTAAACGGGATAAATCTGTGCAAACGAATATACCTATTTATCTGTTTAAATCGTTTATTCGTTGAACTGCAATACGTTGATGATAAGCGTATTAAACAAATAAACGGTTCAACAAATCAACAAAGATGGAAATGCACTTTTTTATCCCAAACGCAGTATAACATACCTACTGCTCTGCCAAAATCATCCGCTTCAAGCTTTCCAACTGATGATCGTTTTTCCAGAATACTTGATCTATATTGCGCTGAATTTCAATATCAGGAGTCGTTCCGAAGCCATCCAGTGGCTTTCCATTGGTTTGAAAAGAAACCATAGTACTTAGCTTGATTTTAATGTCCGAATGCGGCAAATAAAATTTCTCGCTATTACCACTCGAACCATCCGTTGTCACACCTACAATTTTGACATTCGGTAAATTTTTCAACGTACTGACCAGTATGGAAGCAGCACTGAAGGTCCCTTCGTTGGCAAGGATGAAAACGGGCTGCTCATAATGATAATAGTCGCCCGTCGCCCTTAATTGCTCGCCATTCAATAGCATGAAATGAGGTGTGCTAAATCGACTTTTCGGTAAATTGTAGATCGGCTGAAAATCGACTAAAAAAGTCTGTGCTTGCTGTCGTTCTCTTTCCTCCAAATCTTCCAAGGCAAACAAAAAGCGATGGTTTAGATCTGCTTGCTGGTCTTCGTTCAGCGGATGATCACTGCGCTGTTGAGCGACATTGACTACCTGTATGGCATCTGGCGCAACCAAATACTTTGCCAATTCCAAAATTAATCCTCTGCTGCCTCCACCATTTCCTCGCACATCAAGAATCAGTGCTTTGCTGTGCTGCACGGACGCCATAAACTGATGAATTGCTTGATAAAAATTGGGCGCATTGGTCAGTCTCGCCATGTGTGGAATGCGTAAGTAGGCGATATTTTGCGCATCCAATTGAAAGTACTGAGCAATCGCGCTAGGCTCGTTCATCTCACTTCTTTGGCAATCGAAATATTCAAATTTGTCCATCCATATTCCCTTTCTCGTAGCTCTATCGGCAATAGGGAGGCGGATGCTGGTATCTCCTTTTTCGCCACTAAAAGTAAAGCTGCTAACTTCTGGTACTGCTTTTCCTAAAATAGCGTAGGCTCTACCCAAATCGCGCAATCGTTCTACCGCCCTACTGTGATAAGCAAGCTGAGGCGCACCAATATCTTTTGGGCAGATTTGAGCGAGCAAGGTTTCGATCTGTACGCCATCTATTG
The DNA here is from genome assembly GCA_038746215.1 of Bacteroidota bacterium. Classification (GTDB taxonomy): domain Bacteria; phylum Bacteroidota; class Bacteroidia; order Chitinophagales; family Saprospiraceae; genus JAAUTG01. The sequence continues at coordinate 1,557 of JBCDKV010000519.1, forward strand.
CACGGAGATATGGATAGTCGGTATGCAAATATTCAAATTGCTGTCGGTCTTTGTCGTATTGAAGTGCTACTACCTTGTTTCCAAAGGGGGCAATGGCGAAAGGCATGAATTTTTCATCTGGCAAATCGTAATTGCGAGCATAGGCATGGCGATCACCTATTTTGCCAATGGTTTCGGTCAAAAAAAGTCCAAAAGCTGTCTTAGAAATACTATCCGATGACCAAGAAGTGCTGTACGCATCGAAATCTGCTTGGTAGTCATAGCCATTGAGTCCTTGATAAGAAGACATGCTTTGCAGTCGCTCGTCTAGGAAATTGAGGTCTTCTAAAATAGCCGTTTTGTGAAGCATTTGTTGGGCATGGATTGGAGCGCAAAACGCTATAATAATGATCGAAAGTAGTGCTAAATATTTCATGTGAAATCTTTGTTTTAATTGAATCAATAAGCTTTACAAACACAAACTTCACTACTTTTTCAATTGCAATGGGAAAGCAGTTTCTTAAGCTCACACAACGAAAACTTAAAGTACTTAATGAAAACTTAACAGGTGTAGCAGCAACTTTGGAAATGGCTTATATTTACTGCAAGAAGATACAAACAAGCGGATAGACTTGCCCTACTCAGACACATAGCTCTAAAGTGCAAGTGCAAGTGTCAAGTGCAAGTTCAAAGAGCGACAAGGATAAAAACTTTGTTTTTTTGCAAGCTTTTGTAAGTAAGTGGACTACTTACGTATTACAAAAAACGATACGGACATGAAAGATAAACAAATACTGTTGCTTTCCATTTTTGCTGCGCTTGCGCTATTGGGGCTACTCCTGACGCAGTACTATTGGCTACGGGATGCCTTAGTTTTGCAAGAAGAAAAATACAACAATCAGGTCTATGGAATACTGAAAGAGATAGATGATGTGTACGAAGACCGCATAGAACTGAAATACGATATGGATGCCATTGTATCGAGCGCAGCGCATCCAGAAGCACCGCAGTTTCTGCTGGAACTCCAAGCTGTGATCGAGCAAAAGTTGGAGCAGTTGCAATACGCTTATCACTTTGCACTCGTTTCTTTAGATCATACAAGCTTCCAATATTTTAGTGATGTGGACAAAAGCGAACTTACCCTCAGAGAAGGCATCCGCAAGAAACTAGGCGTCGGATTGCATCCAAGCCTGAAAGCAGACTTACCAAAGGACGGTAAACACCATTTTTATTTGTACCTATATTTACCCAATAAGCAGCAGTTCATCTACCAAGACCTTCATCCTATTCTGCTTTCTGCACTTTGCAGTTTGACCCTAATCGCCATTTTTATCTACACCATTTACATCATCAATAAGCAAAAAAAGCTAACCGCTATGAAAAACGACTTCATCAACCATTTGACACACGAATTCAAAACACCCATTGCAAGCATTTCATTGGCGACTAAAACGCTCCACAAAATCGAACCCATAAAAGTACATCCACAGGCCAGTCGATACATTAATTTAATTGCCGAAGAAAGTACACGATTAGAAAACCACGTTGATAAAGTATTGCAACTATCTTTGTTAGATACCAATAATTTCGAGTTGGACAAAAGCACCGTGGATGTACACCAACTCATTCATCGGGTTACAGACAGTTTGAAATTAGTCGTGGAAGCTGCTGATGGACGATACCAATTAGATTTGATGGCTAATGAAACTGAGATTCAAGCAGATAGAATGCACTTATTCAATGTTTTGTACAATTTGATAGACAATGCCATTAAGTACACCAAAACCCAACCCATCATCAAAATTGAGACGCAAAGCACGGAACAGCATTTGTCCATTAAGATTACAGACAACGGCATTGGGATGAGCGAAGAAGAGCAAGCTTTTATTTTTGATCGCTTTTATCGCTCCAAAAAAGAAGCAGTGCTGAAAAATGGTGGTTTTGGCTTAGGTTTGAGCTACGTAAAGCAAGTCTTGGATGCCCACCAAGCAAGGGTACAAATTGAAAGTAAGTTGGGTGCGGGGACTAGTTTTGAATTGGTGTTTCCGTCCATAAAAATCTCTTGAGCATACTTGTTGAGTGATCTCAAGAGCTTTACTAAGACTTATTTTGAGTATTGCTTAAAACCTTCGTACACGCCTACAAAGAATATCAGGGAAGATGAACAAATCAAAAAACACATATGAATCGAATTCTCGTTATCGAAGACAACCGCAATTTTGGCTATATCCTAAAGGAATACCTTGGCATGAACGACTTTGAAGTACGTTTAGTGACAACGGGCGAGGCAGGACTTCAACTACTGACAAAAGAAGCTTTTGATATTTGCTTATTGGACATTATGCTGCCACAAAAAGACGGCTTTACCATTGCGAAAGAATTGCGACAAATTGAGCCGGACTTACCCTTCATTTTTTTGACGGCAAAAGCCTTAAAAGTAGATAAGTTGAAAGGCTTCAAATTAGGTTGCGATGATTATATTGTAAAGCCAATAGATGAAGAGTTGTTGACGGCACGCATACACGCCATCATCAATCGTTCTGCTAAAAATATAGACACCAACACAACGACGCAAGGCTATACCATCGGCAATTACACCTTCGATTACAACAAACAAGAACTTGCCTTGGGAAAAGAACGACAATTTTTGACAAAGCGAGA
>JBCDKV010000520.1:0-4194 GCA_038746215.1 Bacteroidota bacterium
CTCCGTGATTGACCATGAAGTAGTTGAACCGAATATTGGTGACGAAGTAATCCAGCCAGCCATCATTATCGTAATCCCCAACGGCAGAAGCCATCGCATTGATGCGCAAATCCATGTCTAGCTCCTTCCCGACATACTTGAACTGTCGCTTTGGATACTGATTTTCGAGCAGATAATTGGGCCTTGCTTTATAGCCGAAGTCGTGGTTCACCAACAAATCTTGATCGCCATCATTGTCGAAATCTGTGAACAATCCACCGAACCCAAATCCTCGATGCTTCAATCCATAATCCTGATAGACTTCCTTAAAATACTGTCCTTTCACATTTTGTAACAAATAGCCTTTGGCAGTATTGTTGGCATTGACCATGGTAGCGTCATTGATCTCATCCAAAGGGCCAGTATATTCGTGGAAATAGTTACCGACGTAAGCATCTGGATAGCCATCAGCATTGAAATCGCCGAAACAAACGCCTGTACTAAAGGAGTTCATTTGGTTTAGTTTGTAGGCTTTGGTTGCCTCAATGAAAGTACCATTCCCTTGATTGAGGAAGAATAAATTTTTTGCCCTCGGAATAACTTGCGCACTATCGGTAGTCGTGTTGGTGGTGATAAATAAATCTGTCCAACCGTCTTTATTCACATCTGCGCCTGCCACGCCTTGTGTCACAAAGTGTTTAGTCACCTCTAGCCCAGAGCCTTGCATCACATTTTTGAAAGTACCATCCTGCTGATTGAGGTAGAGCTGATCTTCCTTCCTGCCCCCCGTCAAGTAAAAATCCTCATAGCCATCTTTATTAAAATCAAATACGCAAATGCCACCACCTAAAAATCCTTCGTAGACCTGAAACTGGTGGTCGATACCTGCTGCTGCGGTGACATCAACAAACTGAGCTTGGCCAATGCGTGTTTGACCAGCAATGACCAGATAGCAAAGTAGCATACATTTTATCCATTGTGATTTGGCGTATTTCTTGTATGATTTTAGTTGCATATGTGATAGTAGATGTTTTTTTAAATAAGAAGCTTGCCTATACTACTAGACAAAACACAAATTTGAAACACTAAGGACACTTAGAGACACTAAGAAAAGCAGCTATTGTAGCTATTTAGGCTGCTTCTCTTTTCTGCTGTAATTAGGGGTGCATGAAGTTTTAAGTAACACTCCGAACAAGTCCTAATGAAGCTCCTGAGATCGCGCAACAAGTATGCTCAAAGGTTTTTTATGGACGGAAGCACAAATTTTCAGTTATTTTTCCTGAGAAAATAACTGAAAATTTGTACTTCCGTCCGAAGAAACTTACAAGGTATACTTGTTGCTCAATTTTCTTGCATTTACTCAGGATGTTCCCAAGTAAAATGCTAGCAAAACTGAGACTTCGTAAAGCCCTATGCTGTAATCTAAAATATCCAGTAGTCTAAGAGCATGTTTGGAACACTATCTTCCTGTAAACCAGTATTTTCCGAACCTGACTTTGAAAATAATCGCTCGTTTATCTCGATAAAGTCGCTATTATTTTCTTCGCCAAAACCGTAAACTACTGATTTACAGTTCAATCCTGCTCCAAACAAGCTCTAAAGCTTCCTTTTATGCTCTATTGAGTTAGACGGAACATGAAACTCGTCGACTTTTCGACAAGTCTATTGCTTTTTCGTAAAAAAGTGTCTGCTTTTTAAGAAGATTTTTGCTTTTACAACCACATAATGATAGCCGTTGTTATATTGCGAATGTTTTTGGCGTATTTACTTATGTCATATACATGGCAATCGTTAAAAGCTAGGCTTTGTTTATTCGTTGAATTGTTGATCTGTTTATTGCACAGATTTCCTTGATTTTACTTTTCTGGTCAATGATTATTAGCTAAAAAAGTAAACATATTGACTGAATAAGCGAAAAAATTTTTAGCGACTACCTTAGTGTCATATATTCCTTACAATGGACAGCAAACAAAACTAGTTTTCAAGTATTTTATGGCAAAGCAGAATACGACAAACTGAATCAAATATAGAAATCTATGTTAGAATTACCAATAGTAGAACCAAAGAAAAAGCGGGCGAGACGTCCAGATTGGTTGCGGGTAAAGCTGCCTATTGGCAAAGAATATAGGCACGTGCGATCACTGGTAGATGAGTATAATTTACATACCATTTGCCAGAGTGGTAACTGCCCGAACATGGGAGAATGCTGGGGGGCTGGCACGGCGACCTTTATGATTTTGGGAAATACCTGTACGCGTTCTTGCTCGTTCTGTGCAGTCAAAACAGGGCGACCACCAGAATATGATGAAGACGAACCCAGAAGAGTTGCAGAAGCGATTAAGTTGATGGAAGTCAAACACGCCGTCATCACTTCTGTTAATCGGGATGAATTGCGGGATCGTGGGGCGGAAATTTGGCATCAAACCATCAAGCAAGTCAAAGCGATGTCGCCTACAACGACAATCGAAACCTTGATTCCCGATGTCAAAGCAAATTGGGACGCACTAGAGCGGATGATAAGTGCTGGGCAAGAAGTCGTTTCTCACAATATGGAAACGGTTCGACCACTGTACAGAAAAGTGCGACCACAAGCGAGATACGATCGCAGTTTAGAACAAATCAAGCGTACAAAAGCTTACGGTAAGCGTACCAAATCTGGTATCATGGTAGGTCTGGGCGAAAAAGAAGAAGATGTCTTTCAGCTCATGGATGATCTGATCGAACACGGCTGCGATGTCTTGACGATTGGGCAGTATCTACAGCCTACGAAAATGCACCTAGCCGTCGCGGAATTTGTGCATCCAGATCAGTTTGCAAAATACAAAGAGGTTGGACTCGCCAAGGGACTGAATTTTGTAGAAAGTGGACCATTGGTGCGGTCTTCGTACCATGCCGAACGACACCTCTGATGTCTTGGCGGTTGGTGTTTTTTCGCTGGTCGGTCTAGAATTAGCAATTTGGGTGTCCTTTTGGGGAGAAATGATGTTGCTTTTAATTTATTTTTCAAAAGATAGAGTCAAGCAAGTGAATAGGGTGCATCTCAAAATGTCGTTTTGTTGATTAAAGGGCGAACTTTCGTTTGTATTCCATGCAGTCGCATCCAAAAATCTACCAAGGAGGATTTTCGGATGCTCCAAGGGTTTTTTAAGGGTAAGAAGCGTTAAAACGTTAACGCTTCTTGCCCTTAATCCCTCTAACAGAAAGTTTTTCACCTTTGAAAAAAACTTTCTACGACATTTTGAGATGCGCCCAGTGAATAAGCCCGCCCTTTTGTTTGAAAATAGGGTTGTACGAAGTCTCAGTTTCGTTAATATTTGACTTGAAAGTAGCCTGAGTCAATGCAAAGAATTTGGGCATACTTGTTGCGCGATCTCAAGTGCTTTACTAAAATTTTTCTCAGGCATCACCAAAAACTTCGTACACCCCTAGTTTAAAAACAGTAAGCTCTACACAGACGAAGAAAATTCATAAGATAGCAACTAAACCTCACCATCCATTTGCTCCAAATAAGTAATAGAAGGCGCATAAAAATACTCCCCACCTTCCAGTCGGACTACTGGTTTGAAATGAAAAGATAGCTCTGCTGGATCAGCCACTCCGCTTGCCTCTCCCCAGCTTTTGAGCCAGAGGCGTTGTGGTGATTCCCTTTCCGACCAAGGCGGTGTACCAATGACAGGGTCTGTTCCCACGCCAGCCGCTGGAAAATCAGTATTGCTGCACCACTCTGTCAAGATGGATTCAAATTGGGAGGAAATGCTGGACTGATAGGACATGAACAATAGTCCTTTATTCAGGTGGTCATAATCGTAGGTGATGCCACGTCTTATGATTTCTTGACTGAAAGCTTTATCGCCAAAATAGCTAGCCACCATATCGTCCTTTCTCGGATTAGATTTTCTGATGTGAGCATGAAAGGGACACCTTAAGCCTGCTTTGTCCTGACTATAGTCCATTTCACCCTGATCGAATTGGGCAATCTGATCTTTGAATTGTTCTGTGGCGTTCGGATCGTCACTGATGAGTAAAGGCATTCCATCTTTGTATCGACCAAAAACTTGTGCTTCTGCGAAAGCCTTACTGATGTTCAATTTTTCGCTGAGTTCTTCAATCTGCTGATCGAAAAAATCTATGTTTTGCCAATACTTTTTATAGACGAATAGGCTACCCCAAGCTCCAGTGTTCTCTTGCACTAGAAACGAGCCTTTCAATAGCTCA
>JBCDKV010000521.1:0-4189 GCA_038746215.1 Bacteroidota bacterium
GTCTTTTTCTTTGATCCTGCGACCAACAGCTACCGAGTTTGCTGCATCGAAGTTTGTGGCATGTGCGACGATCAGGAAAACCTAGATTGTGGCTTGCTCAATTTCAACTATTCGGGTACAAATGGAGAACTGCGCTATTCCTTTAGTGTGCCATCTGGTACACCGACGGGCAGCTTTAGTTTGACGGGTGGCACTTTTGGCAGTCAAGTGATTAATTTGGGTAGTGGCACTAGCACAGTATTTACCTTTGCTGCGACGGGAACTTACACCCTTTGCTACGACTACACGGATGCCGATGGCTGTCCCGTTCGCTGTTGCCAAAATATCTGCATCACAGGCGATCCATACGAGTGCGATTTGATTCAGAGAGCTTTCAATGCAGAAGATAATACTTGGAAGCTCTCCCTCGCAGATATTGATGCGAACAATGTAGCTTTCTGGCAAAACGACCGCACTTTCGAGCAATTTGGTGAAGGGCAAACTAGTGTGAGCGTTCCCAATCCAGCACCTAATACTTGTGGCTATTACAGTGTAAAAATATTCGATCCTGTTTGTGGTGGTTATATTCTTTGCTGTGTAGAAATTTGCAACGAAGGCTGCGGCGGCATCGAAGCGATAGACATTCAGTGCACTGACGATCCTGCAAAATATACCTTCGATTTCCAGTTGTTGAACAACACGGGACGTCCAAATATGAATGCCGAATTTACTTTGTTATCACCACTGGGCGTCACTTTCCAAAACTGCGAAAATTACCTTACCGTCAATGGTATCAGTGCAAGCCAAACCCTCAACTTTATGCTGGAAGGCTGTATCGTACCACTGACGAGTGGCATGACGGTTACAATCAAAGTGACCTTAAGAGATGCGGACGATGATAGCAATTGGTGTTGTCATTTAGATCCTATCGAAATTCCAATTCCCGAATGCGATGATTGTTTCGGTACACCCGACCCAGACCTGTCTTGCATTACACTTTACGATCCCGTTTGTGGATGCGATGGCGTGACTTATAGTAATGATTGTGAAGCCGAGCGAGCGGGCATTAAATCAATTACACCGGGTTCTTGCTGCGATGTTTGTCCCGACGACCCTTTGAATGATTTGGATTGGATGAGTACCATCGCCGATGGAATGGAAATCATTGAATACAAACTGGACGGTAAATGTGTTTATGCGGTATCTATGTGCGATGTCGTGGATGGACTAGGCAATATTTACGATTGTAGTGGAAATGTGATTTGTACGTACGGCGGCATCGGAGGTGCGGTTTGTGATGAATTCAGTCGGATGCGTTTCCAGCGGGCGATTCAGACTTGTCCTGCGCCCAATACAAACGCGACCTCTGTCTTAGAAGATCGTAGTCTAGTTGTGGGACAAACGATTAGCTTAACGAATGTACCCAATCCTTTCCAGCAAAGTACAACGGTCATCTTTGAGCTACCCGAACAGATGGAAACGAGTCTACAAATCTACGACACGAACGGCAAATTAGTTTTCACCCAAGACCAAGCTTTGCCCGCAGGAGAGCATCGCATATTATTGGATTTGAAAGCGAATGGCTTTAGTGCAGGTTTGTATTATTATCGCTTACAGACCTCGCAGCAAACGATCACGAAGACGATGATTTTGATAGATTGAGTTGGCGCAATTTCAAGTCCTAAGCTATTATTGAGTTTTCACTCAATTTCAGGAAAAGTTATTTCCATATTCGAAGGGGTACAAAATTTGTACCCCTTTGAAGTTTACAGATGTTTTGCAGCTTAAGATTTTTATACATTTCAAAAAAAACTATACGGTCTCGCTTCTACCAACAGTCCATAACAATGTACGAACAGTGCATTTTAGCTTACGAATAGTAAAATAGGTAATTCAACCATTCAGGTGCTGTTGACTTATCCAAGTATTTAATCTATATTTATGCGAAAAATAGGGTGATCGTATAAAAAATAGAATTTCCTGCCACTCTCATCTAGCAATTAGCAAATATTGTACCGATCATCCGAGTCGATTTAAGTCGTACGAAATATTGATCGGCTATGATATTGTGTAATTGTTGAATAGCTACTCTTCTAAGATTGAAATTTGAATCCACTGGATCGGTAAGCCCTTAGGATTGCCGAGCCTACTGTATTTATCAATGATTCACTTTGACAGCTCTATACTGCGTATGGGATAAAAAAGTGCATTTCTATTCTTTGTTGATTTGTTTATTGGTTTAGTAAGCTTAGGATCAACGCATTGTAGTTCAACGAATAAACAATTTAAACAGATAAACAGGTATATTCGGCTGCATAGATTTATCCCGTTTGCATTATACAAATACGATATTAATTAAATCTATTCTCAAATCAATATATTTTTCAAACATAAATCCATATTAAATGAGGACTAAACCTACATCAACTACAAAACCGATACTGTTTTGTATGGCACTGTTTTTTCTATTGATCTTTCAAGCTCGCTTACACGGGCAGAACCTAATCAAAGATACCCAAGCGGGCATTGCACCTAAAACATTAGGGACAGCAACACCCAACAGAGTTGCCGAATGGCTAAAAGCAGAACATCTACAAAATGCGCCGACAGCTATTACTTTATTCGACATCACCAAGCAAAATCAAGCACTCGACTACCAAGCAGAAGTGGAAGAAGCGGTCTATTTGACTTTGAGCAAGAGACAATTGGCTAAACTGATGGAAGCCGATGCTAAAACGCTGAGCTTAACTGTTCCCGTAGCGAAAAATCGTTCCTTTCAGCTAGAATTAGCAAAAGTAGAACTCGTTGCGGAAAAATTTACCGTTGAAACCAGTAGCGGCAGTAATCTTACGCAAGAAGAAATCGGTGGCGTTTTCTATCGAGGTATTGTGAAAGACAACCAGCGTTCTATCGCGGCTTTGAGTGTTTTTCCAGATCATTTACAATTGATAATTGCTGATCGTGCTGGAAATTACGTACTAGCACCGCTGCCCAGCGAAAAAGCCTTTGATAACAAATACGTACTCTACGCAGAACAAGATTTGATCGGACGCGAAAAATCGGAATGCAAAGTAGAAGTTGTGGAAGAAGATTTCGTGGGCGTTGAACTCAAAAAGTTTCAGTCCTACGAAAAATCGGATGACGATAGATGTCTACAAGTGTATTTGGAATGCGACTTCAGTCTATTCAATGCCACGGGTGGGACAGCCATCGCAGCCGCCCAATACGTACAATCCGTTTTCAACGTTTCGGCTACGATCTACCAAAATGAAGGACTTGCCAAAGAGCTGAGCCAAATTTTTGTGTGGACAACAGAAGACCCATTTTCAGGCATCAACTTTTCGGGTGCTATTCTCGACCAATTCATCTTATCGAAAAATCAAACGGGCTTTCCTGGCAATTATGCGCACTTTCTGACGGCACGACTCGGCCCACAAGGTATTGCCGCCGCCTTCGATTGTACGCTACCCTTTGCACTGACGGGTTTCATCATTGATCGAACGGGTGCTTTCCCAACACCTTCACTGGATGTTTCTATTTTTGCCCACGAGATGGGACACAATATGGGATCGCTGCATACGCACGGATGCTACTGGAATTCGGATACGTACGGTTTTGGTACACAAATTGACGATTGTGGAAATGCCAACCGAGTAGAAGCAGGATTTAGCTCAGAAGGCGCAGGCTGCGTAGACGATCCTTTCAATCCGATCATACCAGAAGAAGGTGGGACGATTATGAGCTATTGCGATCAATCCGCCCTTTCTAGAACTTTTCCAGGTACTAATTTTGAGTTTGCTTTTGGCCCACAGCCTGGTGAGATTATCCGCATGAATTACAATAATCCACCCGATGGTTGCACGAATCTAAACGAGCTACAAGCTAATCTAAATTGCACCGAAATTGGTAGCGTTTTTGCCGTAGACGATTTGATTGCATTGGAAGATATTCGAGTCGAAAACCAAGGGGACTTCCCCATCGGAGCATCTAATTTGGGTATAACCTACATTTCTACCCCCTCCCTTGAAAAAGGGATAATAAAAAAAAGGCTATCTTTAGTGGAGTTATCAAAATACGGTAGTGCTGCAAATGTAAGGCTATGTTGCACGCAAAACTTGCAAAGTACGCAGAGAGCAAGAGCGCATGCAGCCTTACAAATATAGGACTACCCAAAATACAAAGAAAAACAAAGGAGTTGGAAATAAATGAA
>JBCDKV010000522.1:0-4184 GCA_038746215.1 Bacteroidota bacterium
AAGGCTTTGGCAAAAGCTTTGCTGCCTTCTAGTTGAGCGGCTCGCTGAGATGGACCAATGACTGGAATTTGAGATAAGTTCGCGTCTGCTTGGAAAAAGTCATAGATACCTGCTACAAGTGGTGCTTCTGGACCAACGATGACGAGATTGATGTTTTTTGATAAGCATAACTTTTTGATAGCCTCAAAGTCCGTAGGATCAATAGCAAGATTCTCGCCCAAGTCAGCAGTGCCCGCATTACCTGGCGCAATGAATAGCTGCTCCAGTTTTGGACTCTGTGCGATTTTCCAAGCAAAGGCGTGTTCTCGTCCTCCATTTCCAAGTAGTAGTACCCTCATAAAGCTTAATTTTGGGCACAAATATAAAGATGCTGCTCTTTTTTCTTGCTCCTTTAGCTAGAAAACTATAATTTTGCGTCCCTAATAAAAAAAGCGAAGGTGAAATGGAGGGTTTGACCGCATATATTATCCCAATATCTAGCTTGAAACAGGGTGTTTATACCTACAATTTTCTTGCTGACGATCAATTCTTCAAGCAGTTTGAAGGTACACTGATCGAAAAAGCGCAACTGGAAATAAAGCTAGCATTAGAAAAGAAATCAGCCCTTTTTGAGCTTTTCTTTGAAATTTCTGGGAATATTGCTACCACTTGTGATCGCTGTTTGGAATTCATGCAGCTGCCAGTAGAAGAGCAACATCGTTTACTGGTTAAGTTTTCGGACACACTCGAAGACGATCTAGAGGTAAGCTACATTCCAATGGGTAGTCAAGATTTGGATGTGAGTACTTACATTTATGAATTTGCTCACTTGTGTATTCCTATGGTCAAGACGCATGAAGATGTGGATGAAGACTGCCCAGTAGATTTAGAAGATTTTCTAGAGGATGATCCCTCAGAAAACGATAGTGCCTCCATTTGGGATGCACTTAAGGATATTAATTTAAAATAGCTACGGACAATTAGCTGATTCGAGCAACTGCCGATAGTAAAAAAATAAGCAATGGCACATCCTAAGAGTAAAATATCAAAGCAGCGCAAGCGCAAGCGTAGAACACATTACAAGGCAACACCGCCTCAGGTGGCTACTTGTTCCACAACTGGCGAACCTCATTTGTATCATCGCGCTTACTACGATGACGAAGGTAATATGTATTATCGCGGTAAGCTGTTCATTCCAGTAGAAGCGGAAGAAGAATAGCGTATTATCCTAAACAATGCTAACGAATAATCACAGCTCCCATATCTTGTTGTATGCGGAGCTTTTTTGCGTGTTTTCAGAAAGTAGTTCAGACAACAAAAAGAAGTAATACAGCCAATGAGCAAAACAATTATCAATACGGAAAACGCTCCTGCCCCAGTAGGACCTTATAATCAAGCCACCCAGCACAATGGTACACTCTATATCTCAGGACAAATTGCCCTTGACCCAGCTACGGGCGAATTGATGACAGCAGACATAGAAAGTGAAACCCATCAGGTGATGAAGAATTTACAGGCAGTGCTTGAAAAAGCAGGTCTGACCTTTGAAAACGTGCTGAAATGTAGTGTTTTCGTATCTGATATGCACAACTACGGTAAGATCAATGCCGTCTATGCGCAGTATTTTGATGAAGCCACTGCGCCAGCGAGGGAATTAGTGGAAGTAGCCAATTTACCGAAGTTTGTCAATATTGAAATTTCTGTGATTGCAGCAATGGATTGAGGAGTGGGAACTTTTTATATAGATGATTTAGTTTAGTGCTAAGAACAAGCAGACCGATCTAGTTTAATCTGTTTAGCATTAAATCCTCAGATTGCAACTAGCAATATACGAAACCTCATATTTAGGAACGTGAAATGATTAAATTTACATTGTTCGGTTTTGATTGAAAGCATATATATCCTATAAAATATAGGCTTTTAAGAAAAATCGAACACTAAAAAATGTAAATTTATTATTGAACTCAGACTTATCAAAAACAACCTGAGTTAATGCAAGATAATTGAGCAACAAGTATGCTCGGTAAATTTCTTCGGACGGAAACACAAGTTCTCAGTTATTTTTTCTGAGAAAAATAACTGAGAACTTGTGTTTCCGTCCATAAAAACCTTTGGGCATACTTGTTGCGCGATTTTAGGAGCTTTACTAGAGAACTCGCTTTGAGCGTTCCTTAAAACTTCGCACACACATAGATCACAATATAGAATCACATATCGCTACCTGCTCAACAAATAAACAATTTAAACGAATCAACAAAGATTAGCTTTATTATGATTGTTTCAGCTTAGTGCAGTACGTTAATACTCTACCTAACACATATAAAAATGAGCGACAAAAAGACCGTACTTTCCTGTATTCAGCCCACTGGACAAATGCATTTTGGCAATTATTTTGGTGCGGTAAAAAACTGGGTAGACTTACAACAGACCTACAAATGTTACTATGGTGTAGTTGATTATCATGCCATGACGATGCCTTATGATCCTAAGAAATTGAGAATGAATACTTGGGATTTGATCTTCAATTTATTAGCCGTCGGTATTGAGGCAGAGCATTTGTTCATTCAGTCTCTAGTGCCAGAGCATTCCGAATTGTGCTGGATTTTTAACAACTTCACTTCTGCTGGGCAATTGTCGCGCATGACGCAATTCAAAGATAAGAGTGCAAAATCAGCAAGTAGTGCTGACAACTTCATCTCGGCTGGATTATTGGATTATCCTGTGCTGCAAGCAGCAGATATTTTGATCTATCGTGCTGATTATGTGCCAGTTGGGAGAGATCAAGAGCAACATCTGGAACTATCTCGAAATATTGCACAACGCTTCAACGCGCAAGTGAAAAAGGAGTATTTTGTGTTACCAGAAACATTATTTACGGAAACACCTAAAATTCGCTCAACGGCTGACCCAACCCGAAAAATGAGTAAAAGTGCTGGTGCTAAACACTACATCAATGTGTTCGAAGCGGAGGCACGCTTGCGCAAACAAATCGCTTCTGCCGTAACCGATACGGGAACAGCAAGTGATGAAATGAGTGCTGGTGTCGTGAATTTGTTTGAACTGCTCAAAGCGGCGGGACAACAAACTGCCTACGATAGCCTGATGGCTGATTATCAATCTGGAAGTCTGATGTACAAAGACTTGAAACAGGCGGTTGCGGATGGCTTAGCAGCTTTAAGTGAAGGCTTTCGAGCAAGAAGAGCCAGCCTCAATGCAAACAAGAAAGAGGTCAAACAGCAAATCAAAGCTTCCTCTGCCAATATTCGTAAAGTAGCGCAGGAGACCCTCAGGGAAGTAAAGGACTTAGCGGGTTTGATGAATGTGAGGTTCTAGGTTGCTTTCAAAACCCAATAGCACTCTTCGTTTTTGTAGCTGCCTGCTTCAAACTTGCCATACGAATAGCCGTCACAGCAGCCTCTACACCTTTATTGCCGTGCTTTCCGCCCGCACGATCTTTGGCTTGCTCCATAGTATTGGGCGTAAGGACGCCATAGATACAGGGAATGCTACTAGCGATTCCTAGGTTAGTTAAGCCTGCTGCAACGGACTGATTGATGTATTCGTTGTGCTTCGTCTCGCCTTGAATCACACATCCGATACAAATAACAGCATCTACCTTATGCTTAGACATACACAGCTTAGCACCAACAGTCAACTCAAATGCACCTGGTACTTGTAGGGTGTGTACATGATCTGATTTAGCACCATGCTTTTCTAGCGTTTCCACACAACCCTCGTACAAAGCATGCGTGATTTCCTGGTTCCATTCGGATAGCACAATTCCAAAGCGAAGCTCTGCTGCCGATGGGATGGTACTTTCATCGTATTGCGATAGATTTTTTAATGCGCTTGCCATGTATTGGTGTAAGTTTTTTTGACATGTTTACTTGAATCGCAAAAATAGTTGACACTTTAGTTCCGAATTGCTAATTTTTGTTTCATAAAAATTAAGGATGTACGAAGTCTTGAGCAATGCTTGAAATAAATCTTAGTGAAGCTCTTGAGCATACTTGTTGCGCAAATTACTTGCATTGACTCAGGCTGTTTTCAAGTAAAATGTTAACGAAAATGAGACTTCGTAAACATTTTACTTGAAAACAGCCTGAGTCAATGCAAGTAATTTACGCAACAAGTATGCTCAAGAGCTTCACTAAGATTTATTTCAAGCATTGCTCAAGACTTCGTACACCCTTAATTTTTATGAA
>JBCDKV010000523.1:0-4174 GCA_038746215.1 Bacteroidota bacterium
AACGTTTAGCAATAGTCCGAAAGCAAATAAAAGTATGGTCTGATATGTAGTATTCATTTTGATGATGAAATTAGTCGATTAATAATAAGTCGATTTATCACATTTGCTTAAGAGCATGTTTGGAGTATTATCTTCCTGTAAACCAATATTTTCCGAACCTGACTTTGAAAACAATCGCTCGTTTATCTCGATAAAGTCGCTATTATTTTCTTCGCCAGAACCGTAAACTATTGATTTACAGTTCAATCCTACTCCAAACAAGCTCTAAACCATTAAGGCAAACAGTTTTAAAGTACAAGTGCAGGTTCAAGGAGCGACTATGAACGTAGTGCAAGGACAAGAAAAGCCTCACCCAGAGTTAAATATAATTTACCACACAATAGTATAAGCCAACTCCTTCTGTTCACCCTTAATCGGTACAACTAATGCTGATCTATCATTGGCGTGTTTTTCGATTTTAGCGTCGGCAGTGGTCTTGATGTAATATTGATCGTCCACTAGATAATACTCCTGATCTATTTTTGCTAACTTCTTCCCCTCGGCAATACAGAACACCAAATCGTCAGTAGCAGCTTTGCTTTGCAGGTTCAACTTTCGCTGGATAGACTTTCGATCTGCACTTGGGATAAGCTGATCGGCAACCTCCACGCCATAGGCACGATAGTGAAAAGTAGGGCGATTGTCTTCATCTACCGTATAGGAGCGATACTGGTACTGACTCTCAGCAAAACTTTGCGCCATGCTACCATCTGCTTGGCGTTGCATGATCTGAGCATTGGGTGTCAGTGGAACTAAAACACCGCGAGCCACCGAAACACCATTTCCTCTGTTGTACCACATGGGGGTCATGTTCAGAAAATTACCACGCCAAATTTGTACTAGACTGCCTTGATTGAGGTCGTAAGTATAATGTACGCCCGTTGGATCGCCTACGTTGATCGTATTGGTGAATCGCTTAGGTTTTTCCATATCAGGCAACTGAAAATCGACGAAACTTCGCAACAGCCGAGTTTGACCATCTACGTGTTCGTAAATCGGATCGGTTGGATTGCTAGTTAAACTAGAATTTTTGTAATGTAAATCGGCAGGTCGAAAATCATTTCCTTCTACTGAAAATCCAAGCTGTGGCTGTTGCCAAGATTCTGTTTTGCGATATTCAAAGCGAATCGGAACACGTCCTTTAGTTAGATTAATCTTTTTTGCACTATTGTATCGTGTTTCATCCAATATCATTTCGTTGTCTATCCACAGACGCACACGACCTTGGTAAGTGATCTTTAAGAAATAATCCTTGGTTGCTGGCACTTCCAGTTGTCCATCGTATAAAATGGCAAAGTCATTATCGGTCTTTGCTACGTTCCAATTCATCAGTTCATCCTCGCCTTGCATTTCGGCAGTCACTTTACTCCAGTCACTCAAATTTTTATCCGACAAGCCTCTCACCACTCGATATTTCAAATCCTTAATTTGGACAGCTTGCCCATCGAAATTGCGATATTTGAAATTGCGGAAAGCCACTGGCCCGTGATCGCCTTGAATCACAATCGGTCCCATCGCCGCTTCTTTGCCGTTTCCAACGTAAGGTCCTCTCGTTGGTCCTGTCAATTCCACATTTCTGTGGATGGTTACGCCATTCAATTCGACGTAGATAATACGTGCGTTTTGAATTTTTTGTCCTTGCGCATCAAAGCGAGGGGCTTGGAAAGAAATTTTCATCCGCTGCCAAAGTCCAGGTGCTTTCGCAGCATTCGCCAATGGTGCTGTTCCCTCAAAGCCCTTTTGTCCCTTCGGCTGCGTATCATCCCAGCGTTGATAGATGCCACCCAAATCGCTGAAGCTAGGACGTTTTTTCCCCCAACTATCGAGCAATTGAATTTCGTAGCGTCCTTGCAAATAGACGCCCGAATTACTCCCAGCAGGCATCATCACCTCAAAGTCTAGGTCGATGTCACCATGCTCAAATTGTGTAAAGATTTGAGCTTTGTTTTTGTCATCAGGTAGATTGACCAAGATACCCGCACCTTTGGTCGTTTCCAATGTCTTGGACTTTCCCATCGGAGCTCGTACCGATCCTACTATTTTCCAATTGGAACTAGTTGATCGAAAGGCGGACAAATCTTCAAAGGATAGATCTGTCATCGGAAATTGACTTTGAGCATTTGCATCGAATTGCATTTGCATTAGACACAAAACACTCGCTATCAAGCAATTAAAAAATTTGTACTTCATAAGTTGATTCTACGTTTTTTTGATAGTATTCAGTTAGCGTATGCGAAGAAATTAAAGGCAAAATATACGTCGTTTTTGACAAGTTCATCCCCTTGCTTGTCAAAAAATCATCAAAACAGCATCATTCCTGTCCAGCAAGGCTTCCAAAAAGAAATGTTCAGACTGAGATTAAACGTGTTTACCCACTAAACAAATCAGCAAAGCCTCACTTTCTTGCTACAAAGCATGCAATCGTCCATTGATAAGCACATATGCTTTCTTTCCATTTTTGGTCAAAAAGAAACTAGGGTTCGTCCAAAGTTGGATAGCAGGATTTACGGATTGTTTGTTGCTAATAAATTGAAGGGGATAAGCTTCCAATTGTTCGGGCGGCGGCAAATTAGCTACTTTTAAGGTTGTGTAACCTTGCCGGTGATACACCTCTGCTTCGGTTTGGGTCGCATCCGAAAGACTTTCAAAAGTGAGCGGATAGCTTTGCCCTAGCTGTACGACGTAGCCTTCGGCATCCAGTTCTTCGTAGCCATGCGCAGTAGAAAGATCGCCGATGTATGCCAGTTGCCCGTCATAGTAAATTCCGCTTGCGCCTGATTTTTCGGTGCGATTGAAAGCCAAGTCTAGTTTATACCGTTCCCCGTTTTTGATGACCGTAGCTGCTCGGATGATTAGATCATAAAGCGAACGATTGTTGTAGGGAATAGACTGGTAAGATTTGAGGGCATTCGCCTTGTAGGATTGATTGGTTATGGATTCAAATGCGCTCATCAAAGCCGTGAAATTTAGCTTTCTGATGTATTGCTTTTCGGGATCATCATATTGTCCGCCCGACTCTATGAGAATGGTGCGCGTTCCCCATTTCTGAATATTATCACCAAAAGCACGTGGCTCGAAAGTATCCGAATATTTTGCCACCTGCCCAGGTATGTAGGTTTGTAAAATGTCATTCATACTCACAATAAGTCGCATGGCATCTGCTCGTTTGCCATCCACCGCTTTTTCAACATTGAAAGCAGGTGCTAGGAAAGAGAGTGTAGCGGGTTTATTGGTTCTGCCTACCGCATAGTAACGACTTTGATCGTGTAAATTAAAGCCCCAATCGGGCTGAATTTGTTGCTGAGCATTCTTCAAGATACGAGCTTCTGGATTTTGGAGTCGCAGCGCATCTCGGTTCAAATCTACGCCCATCGCATTTTGTCGGATATAGCGATCCGCACCATCTGGATTAAGCATAGGAATAAAATAAAGCGTCAATTGATCTAGTAATTTACTACGCAACGCATTGAACTCATCATTTTGCTCAAAAAAATTGAAAATGTCCATGATTGCCATGGTAGCGGTGGGTTCATTCCCGTGCATTTGCGACCACAGCAACACTTTAATCTTGCCTGTTCCTAATCGAAGCATATAAATCGCTCGTCCTTCCACTGATGTTCCTGCTTTGATGACTTTGTACAGTGGATTACCCTCGCGTTGCTGTATCAACGGGACAATATCGGCATGTTTGAATCGCTTTTGCCGAATACTGTTTTCTTTGTACTGCTCGTATTGGTCATAAAGCTGATTGGCACGCTGTGAAGTGGCAGGTGCTTGACAAGAGCATAGTAGCAGGAGTATGTATAAGTGTATTTTCATATGTTGTTTGCTTTTACATTTACTTGAATCATTCGACAAGTTTATCAGGAGGTTAAAAGTAGTTGATACGCTCGATTTTAAAATAGACTTGTACGAAGTTTTTGGCAATGCTTGAAGTAGCCCTTGGTAAAGCTCCTGAGATCGCGCAACAAGTATGCTCAATTTCATTATATTTACTCAGGCTGTTTCCAAGTCAAATGTTAACAAAACTGAGACTTCGTACGGTCCTAATTTTAAAAGGGAAATACCTACTCCGTATTAGTTCAAAGCAAAAAATCGTGTTTTGTTAGAACTGTACTACGTAAAAATTGCTTAT
>JBCDKV010000524.1:0-4173 GCA_038746215.1 Bacteroidota bacterium
ACCCTAATCAAATCTTCGGATTGTAAAGTCAAATTAGTTGCGTCGTTTGGATCTGCTAGAATACTATCCAAGTTGATCTGCTCGTAATCAAGTGTGCCATCTCTTGCTTTACGTACCAAAAAGACAATATCCGTCCTAGCTTCTTCTCTCAAATTTGCCTTTTCCACCAAATCACTGATCTTCATATCCTGCACCAATTCGTAACGTCCAGGATAATCAACGGCATCGTCTCCCGTAATTTCCACATAGTTTCGGAGTGGTCGGGTCGTTGTACGAATATTGACGACATCGGCATTCATCAATTCAAAATCTCCACCATTTGCTTGTAACTCTTTTAAATTGACATCAATGATACGCACCTCTTCATCTTGTGTTCTCGTAATTTGTACATTAGAAGTATAAGCATTAGAAGTCAAACCAGCCGCATATTCAATCAATTTCATCAAATTCTCACTTTCCAGCAATTCATATCGGAATGGTCTACGGATTGCCCCTGAGATTTCAACTACTTTCTCTGCCACTGGCACTAGAATGTAATCGTTGTATTCCAAAAAGTAGTCACTTCCAATGACTGGATTGAGGTTATATTCATATAAGTCCAGTATCTTACGCTGCCCGTCTGCTTTAATTAACTCAATTTTTCTTACACTTCCTATATCTGTAGGCCCTCCAGCGATAGATAAGGCATTCACAGCATTATTTGTTGCTGGGATGGTATAGTTGGTGGGTTGGAACACTTCTCCGACGATACCTACATTGACTGTTCTAGCCACATCTAGGCTAATTTCAATTTGATCGTTATTGAATTGATAGCGTTCCCGAAAGGTTTTTGCCAGTAAGTTTTTTGCCCGCTCTAGGGTCAAGCCTTTCAGATAAATAGGACGAACGCCTTGCGGACGAATAAAACCATCCGAACCAATTGTAGCTTTGCTTGTACCGACACCCACGCCAAAAATAGAAATGGCTACTTGATCGCCGACGCCCATTCGATAGGTGCTCGGTGGAACGATGGCATTTCTGAAAGGAATCCCTTCTACAATACCATCTCTGAATAAATGATGCCCAAAGATTACTGCGGGGGCAGCTTCTAGCTCGGTCTCTTCCGCTAACTCTTCTGCTACGGCTTCCCCTATGGTTTGCCCTTCGTCTATTCGCTCTTCTATCTCCTCTACATCAAGTTCATTTTCTTCGATCACTTCCTCGATTGCATCGTCCGCCACAGCTTCTTCATCTCCTAAATCAGGTGGTGCATTATTCGCTTCGTCTATCACCTCTTCCACAGAAGCATCCTCTTCGCTGGCTTCCCTTTCTAGCTCAGCAACTACCTGATCGAAAACGCTTCTCACCTGATCGGGATCGGTGGTGCTAGGATCGATATTATCCAAATCTATCCCTTTTTCTCTCATTCTTTCCTTGACCTCCGCTTCCTCCAGTCCCTTTGCTTTTATCTCTGCCCGCGCTCTGGAAACCTCTTCTGTCAGCTTTTGTATTTGTGCAGGACTGAGTTGCTCAGTTTGCGAAAAACCTATTTGCGTGAGCAGCAAGCACAGTGCAAACAAAAATCCGACTTTTTTAATCTGATAGCTCAACATGTTAATCTGTATTTCTTGATTGAGTTTGAGTTTTTGCAGTCTTAGTTCTTATAAGTAGAGAACTGCTATATTGTCCTGAGGACTAGTGAATATCTACTACTTTTTTACAACTTTCTTAAAATATTCGTAAGTCAGCTTTAGCCCCTCCGCTCGGGACACTTTAGGCATCCAACCTAAAATTTCTTTGGCTTTGGTAATATCTGGGCGACGAACCTTAGGATCGTCTTTGGGCAAATCTCGGTAGACAAGCTTTGCATCGGGATTACCTACTAAATCCAAAATTTCTTCGCCAAATGCTTTAATCGTAATTTCGTCGGGGTTTCCAATGTTAACGGGCTGATCGTAATCGCTCAACAAAAGGCGATAAATACCTTCCACCAAATCATCGACATAGCAAAATGAACGGGTCTGCGAACCATCTCCAAATACCGTTAGACCCTCGCCTCGAATGGCTTGTGAGAAAAAAGCAGGTAATACACGTCCATCATTCACACGCATACGTGGCCCGTAAGTATTGAAGATACGAATGATTCTAGTTTCTACTTGATGAAAAGTATGGTATGCCATTGTGATAGCTTCCAAAAATCGCTTGGCTTCGTCGTACACCCCTCTTGGACCAATGGGATTGACGTTGCCCCAATAGTCTTCTGTCTGTGGATGTATGAGTGGATCGCCATACACTTCTGAGGTAGAAGCTACTAAGATTCTAGCTTTTTTGGCTTTAGCAACACCCAAGATATTGTGTGTTCCCAATGCGCCTACTTTTAGGGTTTGAATAGGCATTTTTAGATAATCAATGGGACTAGCGGGGGAGGCAAAGTGCAAGATATAATCTAGCTCGCCTGGAATGTGTACAAATTTGGTGATGTCGTGGTGGTGAAACTCAAAGTGTTCCAAAGGAAACAGATGTTCAATATTGGCTAGACTACCCGTTAGCAAATTGTCGATGCCTATGACGTGATAGCCTTCTTTGATGAAACGGTCGCATAAATGAGAGCCTAGAAATCCTGCTGCTCCCGTGATCAGTACTTTCTTCTTCATAAGTTGAGTCGTGGGTAATTGAATAATTTAAACAATTTGTCGATGGATGTTGTGCTGTGGGTGGTAGTCAATGATGAAGGTTCTACTTTTTGCGGCGCAAATATAAGTTTAATTCTTTATCTAAAGGGATAAGGAAGCCCTTTTTTGAAGCAATTGTTGGCGAGCTAAGAGCTTGTTTGGATTTTGGTCTTTGAGTCGAAAATGAGTTATTTTTTTGCTAATCAAGGCATAAAAGTGTGATTTTATCTGGATAAATGAGCAATTTTCTAAGGCTGAGTAGTAGAAAAATAGCCATTTGCAGACCAATTACTAAACTCCAAACAAGCTCTAAGTCTTGTTTTTTGAGGTATTTTATTTTTATCCTGACCGCTCTTTGGACTTGCACTTGCATTTTAGCAATATGGAACGAATCGAGCAGCAGTAGTTATTTTTGAATTGTTCCTGGGCAAAAGCAATTGGTACTTTCGATTACAAAGAACATTTTGGGAGTCCTTATGAAAAGAAATGATGTTGTTTTTGATGATTTCTGGGAAAAATCACCAAAACAACATCATCTCTCTCCGAAGGGTCTTTTAAAAACGAAGTTCTCAATTTCGTTTTCAAGCAAGAATACCGAACAAGCTGATAAGCCTGTCAATATTTTTAATCGTTTTTGAATACCTCTATTTCTTTGGTAGCTACGACCAAATCCGTAAACTTTCCTTTGAATCGAGTGGCTTTCACGATGTGGTTATCGATCCAATGATAATTTCCCCCCCTAGGTTTATCCATCAAAAGTCCGTGGTAATTAAAATTATGTTTTTTAAGCCATGCTTCGGTTACTGTTCGGTGTTCTTCCGTGCGAGAAGTAAAGAAGGTAATTATGTGTCCTTCTTCGTACCATTTATTCACAATTTTTAGCGCATCGGGATAAGGCAGAACAGTACCCATTCTTTCGGGTTCTTCGTTGGGTACATCGTCGCAAACGGTACCATCAATATCAATTAGAAAGTTTTTCACCCCTTCTGGTAAAATGGGACTTATGGTTTCTCCTTTTTCATTAAAAGACTGCTGCAGTTTCACTTGATCACTCATAATGCTTATGTAATTTTTGATAAATGTCGGTGCGTTTTTTGACCTTAGTACACAAAAATACACCTGCTTTTGATAAGTTGCAAAAGTAACACAATTCCAAACAAAAGACATTTTAAGTCCACTGGACGTTTCAAAATTAATTTCGCCCTTCAAAAGATAAGCAAGTAGACTTAATATACAGTGCGCGAATCAACTTGTCAAAAATATCGGCGAAGATATACTGAGATAAGCAACGAGACACATATAAACTTACAATTTTGGGTAGGCTATTTAATTTTCATTCCTCAGTACAGTGTAAACTAAATTTATTTGCTTTTTTGGCCGAGGCTATTTTGGAATATATCAAGGCATTTTTTTCTGGCATAATGAGTTATTCCTGCAAAAAAATAACACAGATAGATTTCAAAAGAGACCGTCAAAAGACGAAGTTATTTAGTTTACGGTGTACTTAGCATGAATTTTGGAG
>JBCDKV010000525.1:0-4117 GCA_038746215.1 Bacteroidota bacterium
GAAACTTCTGAAACTTAGTAAAGTGTTTGAGATCGCGCAACAAGTATGTCGAAAGGTTTTTTTATGGACGGGAACACAAATTTAAACTTATTTTTATCCAAAAAATAAGTTAAAATTTGTGTTCCCGTCCGAAGAAAATTACCGAGCATACTTGTTGCTCAATTTGCAGATATTGACCTGGACTACATCTGAGTCAAATGTCAAGAAAAATGAGATGTACACAGTCTTTATTTGCATAATTATTTGGAAACCAAGCCAACAGCTAATAACAAAAGGCTAAAGTCGAGCTAAGCGCATGTTTGGCATACTATCCTCCTGTAAATCTTACTCCAAACATGCTCTTACCGAATTACAGAATGCTTGTCCATTTTTGAACAGACCTTTGTTTAAGAATGGACATTCTGAACCGCCAATAAGATTACATTTCACTCATTATCAGTAATTTACCCTCCTTGGCATAATTTTAGTTGAATAGTTAGAAAAACGCTATCGACATGCTTAAAAATTATCTAAAAATCGCGCTTCGTCAGCTTTGGAAACACAAATTATTCTCTGTGCTTAATGTCTTTGGACTAGCCGCTAGCATGTCGATTTGTTTGTTGTTATTCCTCATTTTATCGGATCAATATGGTTATGATGCATTCCATGAAAAAGGAGATCGCATCTATCGAGTCATATCGGGCGGTGCAGAAAAAGGACGCGAAATTAAGCGAGCTACTTTTGCGACGACGGCACTTTCGGTAGCAGAAAATTTAGAACAAGATTATCCTTTTGTAAAAAATGCAGTGAGGATCGTGCAGGTTGGTGGCGTATTTCAAATTGAAGAAAATACCTTTGATAATCTGGGTGAAAGTTATGCTGTCGATAGTGATTTTTTAGAAGTTTTTGATTTTGGTTGGAAAACGGGCGATACGTATACGGCACTGCAAGCTCCTTTTTCCATTGTGCTTACCGAAAAACTGGCACAAAAAATATTTCCCAATCAGAATGCTGTAGGAAAAGAACTAGAAATACTGGAACTCGGAAATTTCAAAGTCACGGGCATTCTTCCCGACCCGCCGATTCGCTCGCATATCTACTTTGATTATCTCATTTCTTATTCGACTATCCTTGCCTTGACAGACGAGCAAAGAGCCAATCAAGGCATCTTTGGTTTCAATAATATTTGGAGGGGACTGACATATGTTTTACTAGACAAAAAAGGGCAGCAACCACAATTGGATGAGGCACTTACTACGATAGCAGCAAATTATAGCGCAAAGGATAAAAAAGACAACTATTACTTTGAGTCCCAAGCACTTGCTAACATCATGCCAAGTCGTGATTTGAGTAATGAAATTGGTATAGGAACTCCTACCGGAGTGATGTACTTTTTGATCGCACTTGGTGTCCTGATCATGCTTTCTGCTTGTTTCAATTACATGAATCTCTCCGTGGCACGTTCGCTAAAAAGAGCGAAAGAAATTGGGGTGCGAAAGGTGATTGGGGCGGGAAAGAAAGATATTGTTTTTCAGTTTTTGGGAGAAGCTGTTTTGATCTCACTCACTGCTTTGGTAGTAGCGATCGGACTATTGCAATTTTTGATTCCAGCCTTTTATAATCTGCACCCCTTCGTAGAAGAAATTTTCTACCTCAAAACAACGCCACAGCTCTATCTACTATTTTTTGGATTCAGCCTATTTGTCGGTTTGCTCGCTGGTGTCTTTCCCGCTTTCAACATTGCTCGCTTTTCGCCCTTACAAGCCATTCAACAATTTGCTAACACCAAAATCATCTCTAAAGTTGGCGTTCGCAAAGCACTGATAACGAGTCAGTTTACTTTATCACTCATTTTTATTTTAGCAGTTATCATTGTACTACAACAGCAGCAGCATGTGCTGCAAACCGACCTTGGCGTCAAGACTGATCATATCTTAAATGTGAGTATGCAAGGCGAAGTAGACTACGAAACTTTTGCACAAAGCGTCCGTCAAATTCCAAATGTAGAAAGCGTTTCTGCGATTAGCAATCCACTGTCTTCTGGTGGTGTGCAAACGATAGCTGCTATTTTCCAAGATGGACAAGATTCCATGAAACTCCAAAACTCAATCGTCAGTCCAGACTATATCAAAAATATGGAAGTCGAATTGTTGGCAGGAGAAGCTTTTCCAAAAACGGCTAACTCAAAAGGAGAACAATTCATTTTGCTCAATGAAAAAGCTGTTCAAAGAATGGGCTACCAGACACCCGAGCAAGCCATAGGTGCAGAACTCGTTCTTTTTGATACCCTTGCTTTGTCAGTCATCGGTGTGATGAGCGATTTTTACTACAGCAATGATATTTGGTTCGAGGAAATACAGCCGTTTGCCTTACGCAGCAACAGTAATAATGCTTGGAATGCGACGATTGTAATGTCAGGAACAGAGGAAAACAAAACCATTGCCGCTATTCGAGCCGTTTGGGATGAACTTTCGCCTAACGAAAGCATGTTTGCCTTCCTCGTTACAGATCGAATTTACCACCTGTCCAAATTCTTTCAAATGGGATCAAAAATTATCGGCTTCGTTGGTATGCTGACGATTTTGATTGCTTGCATGGGACTTTTGGGCATGGTCATTTACACCGTGGAAGGAAGAATCAAAGAAGTAGGCATTCGCAAAGTATTGGGCGCAAGCGAAAGGAACGTGATCTGGCAATTGTCCAAAGGATTTATCCTGCTACTGGGAATTGCTGTTGTAGTCGCCGTTCCACTGACACTATTTGGAGCAAATTTATGGTTGCAAAACTTTGCCTTGCGCGTTAGTGTGCGCCCTAGTATGATTTTGTCTGGTATTGCTATACTGTCCTTGCTCGGTATTCTAACGGTAGTTTCCCAAACCTATTTGGCAGCAAAGGCAAACCCTGTGGAGAGTTTGAGGAATGAGTAAGTAGGTGGATCTAAGTCAAGTAATACCTTCAAATATATCTGCTAATTCGATTTCAATATGACTAGCCGTGTCTGTCACTATCCCTTGCGTAAATAAAACCTTTTGTTCGTTGGGTAGCAAAATTTGAACAGCTTTTAGCGCAGGAATCACAATCCAAGCAGACTTAACACCCATCGGAAAATATATGTTCCAAGTCTTGCTGATTAGTTCATCTATCGATTGTGAAGGAGATTGAATTTCGATGGTCGTAACGGGAGTTTCGGACTCTTTTGCACTGACATTTCTGCTAGAAACGATTCGTTTGGGATAGACACAAATATCTGGTGTGCTACCAGGAATAGTCGCTAAACTTAATTCATTTGGGAACATGTACTTTTCGCGATATTTCAATCGCAATGCGAGATTCAAATTAGACTGAATTAATCCGTGGACTAGATTAGGCATAGGCTTATTTCTTTCGATCTCATATTGTAATACCGCATGTGCAGTCATAACGTTAGAATTTTTAATAAAGATAACGTATTTACTGAATAACATCAAGCTTGCACTATTTAGTTCAAACAAATTTAAAAAAGCATGCTAAAAAACGATCTAAAAATCGCCTCTCGTAGCTTGAAAAGCAATGGACTATACAGCCTCATCAACATTTTGGGCTTAGCTATTGGACTGGCTGTCAGTATGCTCATTTTACTGTATGTCCTCCACGAATTTAGCTTTGATCGCTTTCACACCAAAGGGGATCACATCCATCGGCTTAGGGCTAAAGTACAATTTGGAGAACAAGAAATCAATACACTAGCGATGTCGGCGGGCGTAGGCGTCATTGCGACCAATCAACTACCCGAAGTAGCGCAGGCGGTGCGTACACAACAGCTCGAAAAAGCAGTGTTGCAAAACGAGCAACGGCAGATATCCGCTACGCAACAAATACTACTCGCCGACCCCAATTTCTTGGAGGTATTTTCCTTTGATTTGCTCGCAGGAGATGCACAACTTGCCTTACAACATCCGCTAACACTCGTCATCACACCAAAAATAGCAGCACAATACTTCGGTACGGAAAATCCAATTGGGCAAACCTTGAAATACAAGGAAAACCTAGATTTTACCATCACGGGCATTGTGGCAGCAGCACCTTCGAATTCCACTATCCAATACGACCTGATTGCTTCTATGAGTAGCTTGAATGCGATTGAGCGAATGGGCGCAGC
>JBCDKV010000526.1:0-4107 GCA_038746215.1 Bacteroidota bacterium
AAAATAACATAATTGACAATGAAAGTGAGTCCACTTTCATGAAACTTTTTGTTTTACACAGTATTGTTAGAGAAAAATAAGTTGAAATTTGTGTTTCCGTCCATAAAAAACCTTTGTGCATACTTGTTGCGCGATCTCAAACGCTTTACTAAGTCTTAAAAGTTTAGTAAAACTATCACTGCCACAAAATGGAGTATTTTACCCGTTATTCGCATAGGTTGTAAATGCCTATTGATCGGCAATCCTAAGGGCTTATCGATCCAGTAGGTTCAAATTTCAATCTTAGAGCATGTTTGGAGCACTATTCTTCCTGCTCCAAACATGCTATTAGAAAAGTAACCGATATAAAATTAGATAAGATGAAAATAGGCTGCACATTACTAGTTGCGACTTTTCTCACGGCTGTCAGTTTGTTTGGACAAGGCTTTGAGACTTCCGCCAAGCTTTACACCAATATCAATTATTTTGGGAGTACGCCCGTGCCTTCGCTCTTTGAGTGGGAAGAACGATTTATTCGGTTTAGAGGATTCACGCCTGCGGTACATTTCTACAATGATGAAAAATGGGTGTACCACGAAGTAGAATTTTCTAATCTAAATTTTAGAAAAACGGAGCAGCAGCTACAAGATGTACAAGAATTTTTGATCGGTATCCGCTATGAATATGGTCGGGTGTTGGACATCGACCTTGGAGAAGGGCTACAACTATTGTTGGGAGGTGCAGCAAGAACTTTTTATTATCGTCAATCCATCACGCCCAAAGTTAGCAATCGCTTCGACGAATTGTATCAGGAATTTAAAGTCGTTCTAGGCGTTGTTCCAAGTATCAAATACCGTATCAACGAGCAGTTCTCCATCCACTTGAATACTGTCATTTCTCCCTTTGTCATCGGTATGGAACGCCGATTTTTTGATAATCCTACGCTATTTGATGCCACTACGACTCAGTCCAATTTCAATACAGATTTCCTTTTCTTTGGTGACTTGACTTTCCGACTTGGGGTGGCATACCATTTGTGAAAGCTTTATTAAGTAACGGTCAAATAATAACTTTCCGATTTGTGACCAAGCGTAGGTAAAGCATCCTCGCTCGTCCGCTTTGCGGTTCATTCGCTTGAATGTTCTGCCACCCATCCACTAGCGTGGTTCTCTCACTTAAAAGTCCACTGGACTTTTACCCTGTGGGATCGTTCGTTCACCCTTTGGGATCGCTCACTCATGCTAGCGGTTCATTTCGTTGAAAACGATACTTAATCTTTGCTGTTTTGCACCACTGCATAAATGTTAAAAATCTTCGCCTTAACCCTGTTATGCCTACGTTTTGGTATTTAATGTCTTAACATCAAGCTAGGCAGTAAAAAAATAACTTCGCAACATTTGGGTAGTTTATTTTCTACAAATTCCCTAACTTTCTTAGACAGAAGCTGTATCATTGCGAGGCAAAAAAGAAGCGCAGAAAATGATTAAACATATTGCAATTGCAGGAAACATTGGTGCGGGTAAAACAACGCTTTGTACGCAACTCGGAAAAAGTTTTGGCTGGGAAGTTCATTATGAATCTACCGAGGACAATCCCTATCTGAGTGATTTCTACGAGGATATGAAGCGGTGGTCGTTCAACTTACAGATTTACTTTTTGAACAGCCGATACAAACAAATACTGGGGATTCAGCAGGGCAACAAAACCGTTATACAGGATCGCACGATCTTTGAGGATGCTTACATCTTTGCGCCCAACTTACACGACATGGGACTGATGACCACCCGCGACTATAACAATTATCTCGATCTCTTCGAGACCATGCAATCCCAAATCGCACCGCCCGATTTACTTATTTACTTGCAAGCGAGTATTCCAACATTGGTAGAACATATTCATTCACGTGGTCGAGATTACGAGGGAAATATGAGCCTAGATTATTTGAAACGCCTTAATGAACGCTACGAAAGCTGGATCAGCAAATATAAAGAGGGCAAGCTACTCATCATCAGTTCGGACGAAATGGATTTTAAAAACAGTCCAACCGATGCGGGGAAAGTGGTAGATATGGTAAGAGGCAAAATCCATGGACTGTTTGAACCAGAAACTTAATTTGATGTTGGCTATTTGCATCATCAAATTAGTAGTCATGTTTCAACAATTACTTGAACAACTCTATCCTACTCAGACGACTTTGGTCGCGGTTTCTAAAACGAAGCCCAACTCGGATATATTAGACCTATACGAGCAAGGGCAGCGAGATTTTGGGGAAAATCGCGTTCAAGAGCTTTGCCAAAAATATGAGACGCTGCCCAAAGATATTCGCTGGCACGAAATCGGGCATTTACAGACCAATAAAGTCAAGTATATTGCACCATTTGTCCATCTTATTCATTCAGTCGATAGTCCTAGATTGTTGAAAGAAATTAATAAACAAGCCCTCCGAAGTGAGCGAAAAATTGCTTGCTTGCTACAGTTCAAAATCGCTAAAGAAGACAGTAAATACGGACTAGATATAGAGACGGCACGGCAGCTACTGCGTGACGTCTATCCAAGTCTGGAAGCTGTTTCCATCAGAGGTGTCATGGGTATGGCAACTTTTACGGACGATGAACAAAAGGTTCGTCGAGAATTTCGCAAATTGAAAACGATTTTTGACCAACTCAAACGCGACTTTTTCGCGGATGATGATGCCTTTAAAGAAATTTCAATGGGTATGTCGGGCGATTATCCCATTGCTTTGGAAGAAGGCAGTACAATGATACGCATTGGCAGCTTGCTTTTCGGTCCACGTGATTGAGGGAAGAAAGTAGATTCGCCCAATTACAACTTATTCCACATGAGTATTCTAGCGATAAAAGGTAAAGTACAAAACTATGCTTGGGGCGGCAAAGATTTCATTCCAGCATTGATCGGTGTGGAGAACAAAGCACAACAAGCCTTTGCAGAGCTGTGGATGGGCGCACACCATCGAGGACCTGCCCAAATAGAAGGAAGCGAGCAGACCTTGGCGGATTTGATTGAGGAAAAACCCAACGAAATGCTAGGTCAGGCCATTGCTGAGAAATTTGACCACAGGCTGCCTTTCTTGTTCAAAATATTGGATGTTAATAAAATGCTCTCCATACAGACCCATCCTACCAAAGCACAAGCCATTGCTGGTTTTGAAAAAGAGAATAAAACTGGCGTACCACTCACCGCAAAACATCGCAATTTCAAGGACGACAACCACAAACCAGAGATTATGATTGCGCTGACTGATTTTTGGCTATTGCATGGTTTTCAATCGCTAGCGGCTATTCATCAGTGCCTACACGAAGTCCTTGAGTTTGAGCCACTGCGTCCTCATTTTCAGACGCGCAGCATCCGCCAACTATATCAGCATATCATGGAACTGCCGCAAGCCAGTGTCAATGAAATACTCGCACCATTACAAAAACGATTAAATGCTGTAGAAGATTTGCCAAAATCTAGTCCAGACTACTGGGCAAAACTAGCTTTTCAAGACTACACCAGAGCAGGTGATTTTGATCGTGGTATTTTTTCCATTTATTTGTTCAATTTGGTTCAAATCGCGCCAGGCGGGGCTATTTTTCAAGATGCGGGGATTCCACACGCATACCTAGAAGGTGTGAATGTGGAACTGATGGCAAATTCAGATAATGTGTTCCGAGGCGGATTGACGCCCAAACATATTGATGTGCCAGAACTGATGCACCATTTAAAAACCGATGCGGTCGTCCCTAAGGTATTCGAAGGAGAGCAATTGACCGCTAACGAACGGGTTTATCGAACACCCGCACCTGACTTTGAAGTGAGTCAAATCCAACTGAAAGCAGCACAAACCTATCGTAGGACAAGCGATGCGCCTGATATTCTTATTGTTTTAAATGGTCAGGTGGAAGTGAAAGGCACAGATACTGCATTCAATAGAGCAAAAGGCGAGGTATTTTTTGTGTCTGCTCATAGCACTTATCAACTGACCGCTGAGGAAGATACAGTGCTGTATCGGGCGAGTGTGCCCGTATAAATGAGCATATACTCCGTTCGGGATAAAGAAGTACATTTTATTCTGTTGACATTTTTATGTATAAACTATTACGTGTGCTTTCAAATTTGGCGGCATCG
>JBCDKV010000527.1:0-4106 GCA_038746215.1 Bacteroidota bacterium
GAAACACAAATTTCAACTTATTTTTCTCCAAAAAAATAAGTTGAAATTTGTGTTTCCGTCCGAAGAGAATTATTGAGCATACCTGTTACGCGAGTTCCTTGCATTGACTCAGGCTATTTTCAAGTAAAATGTTAGAGCTTGTTTGGAAATTAATAATCGGTCTACGAAAGGCTCTTTTTCCGTTATTCAGCGTTAGAGCTTGTTTGGAGTAGGATTGAACTGTAAATCAATAGTTTACGGTTCTGGCGAAGAAAATAATAGCGATTTTATCGAGATAAACGAGCAATTATTTTCAAAGTCAGGTTCGGAAAATATTGGTTTACAGGAAGATAGTACTCCAAACATGCTCTAAGAAAAGTGGTCAATTAAAGCTCTCACTTTTGCCTTGATTAACGAAAATATAGCTCGTTCTCAACTCAAAGATCAAAATTCAAACAAGCTCTTAAGAAAAATAAGATTTCGTACATCCCTAATTGACTGTTAGCTGATTCAATTGCTGTCCTCAGCACTAACTTAAAACGCAGGAATTTCATCCAAACTCACGCCTAATACCTTTTGTGCAATTTCATTCAGCACTGCTTTTTCTCCTTCAAAATGATAGGTGGTTTGGCGGTGCTGCATTGTTTGCTGCGGTTGCAATTCCTTGGCACTAGAAGAGGACTCAAACTCGTAGAAGGGTATCTGGGCAGTTTCATCCAATACGCCATTGAAAATATTGATGACATCACCTTGGTAGGGTGTCGTGTTGTCGGGTACAGAATTGACATAGAAACGGTCTCGCTCGAAGCTAAAAGTCACAATGTTGAGGAGTTGTTTGGAAGGATCGTAGCTGCCCATGACGTTCTTGGCGTACTGCGGCGGAATACCGATCTTGTTAATGCCCAAGGCATCGGCTTTGTAGTAAACCACGCCATCTTTGATGCGTACACGCTCCGCAATTGGCGTAAAGTATTCGGTGATGCTATCGGTGGCTTCGCGTAGTGGAATGATGACGCGATTATCGGGGGAAGTCAGCATACAGCCCAATTCCCAAATTGCGATGAGTCCGCTATCGCGACTAAAGGTATCTCTCCCCATATTTTTTACGATGGTCGATGCACTAAATCCCACCGCAGCGAGTTGCTCTGACAGCGTAATGTTCAGTGCTTGCGCTATTGCTGCGTCAGATAGCAGACTGATACTACGCTCCACGGCTAGGTCAAAAGTATAGCCATTATTGTTTGTGATTTGTAGCTCACCGCCGAAGTTTAGGGTGTTATCTTTCCGACTAATTTCCTTAAACTTATTGTTGTTCAAAGCTGCAGGGGCTAACATATTAGAAGACACTTGCTCGACGCCTTTCGGGAAAAATAGCGCATTTGGTCCCCATTCGGGCGCAAACCACATGCGACTTTCGCCACCTAGATAAGCCATCGTCACTCCGTGGGTATCTTTTTCAATGAGTCCAAAGTTGACCCAACCATAGCTACTACCTGTTTTGCCTTTAGCAGTACTCGTCAAAATTCGCGCTTGGAACGGGCCAGACACCGCAATCATCGCATCGCCATCTTCTAGTACTTCCAAGCCTTCAATCGCCTGTAATCTTGCTAAGTCATAGCCAAAAGTACCTTCGGTATATTTCATATCAGATGATGGTTGGCAAGCTGTGAGTAAGCCAATAAGGGAGAGCAAAAGGGTAAATATTTGTTGGTTGTTCATGTTTTGTTTGTTAGGAAGTTTTAAAGAAAATATCCAAATCTAGATCAGAGGCAACTAAGCCAATGCTGTGCTTGTTTTGATGCAAACCGAAGGTAGTAATCATGGTCAAAAATACCTGTTTTTTTGTTTGTGTACTTTCCTGAAAAATGCGTATTTTTTCTCTCAGTTTATGGGCATAGTCTTTGGAAATAGTGAAGGCGACATTGTGAAACTTTGTTTCTATTAAATTGATGATGTGGTCGTTTCGGTCAATCAATAAATCAATTTGTGCCCCCAATTCTGCTTCATTGTCACTTTTGTAGAAAGAAGAAGTCTTGGTGTAAACACCGCCTATTTCGAGTGCTTTTTTGATTTGTGGAATGTGTTTAAGGCAAATATTTTCAAAAGCATAGCCGCACCATATTTTGTAAGCTTGTGTTTGGCTCAAAGTCAGCCAAGTATCTTGATCCAATTCCGTTTTTTCGATAAATCTTAAGTAGAAAAAGGAATATTCATCTGTCAAACGGTATATTTTTTCTTTCGTTTTTTTGCCATAGGAGGGGTAGGCAGTAATGAATCCAGACTCCGCTAATTCTGTCAACACCTGCGTGATGCGGCCACCTGTGGAAAGCTGGGCTGCCCTTATGAGTTCCGCTCTAGTCATTCCGCTGTACTTTTCGGACAAAGCACGAATGATAGCAATATGATAGTCTGCACTTTGAAAGAGGGCAGGGTATAAGTTCTGAAATTCATCTCTCAATATACCATCTTCTTCAAAACAGATTTTGCTGATATTTTGGGTTGCACTCCGCCCGTTTTTTACTTCTTTCAGATAGTGTGGAATGCCGCCCATTACCATGTACAATTGCACCAACTGATAATGATCCAATACGATAGCGCGACCTTCTAAATACTGTTTGGTTTCCAGTAAGCTAAAAGGTTTTAAGCGGATGCGTTTGGTAACGCGATTGTGCAAACCGCCCTTATTGCGAAGCACTTTATTAATCATCCAAGAAACCGCAGAACCACAAAGTACAACGACTACATTTTTTCTGACTGCCCAAGAGTTCCAAAAATAGCTGAGTCCCCTCAAAAAACCTGATTTGTGCGTCGCCATCCACGGTACTTCGTCTAAGAAGACGACTTTTTTGCTTTGTTTTTGCTTTTGTTCCAAGTGATCTGTCAGCATGAAAAAAGCATCTAACCAATCTTTGGGGGCTTTCCGTTCTTTGGTCTCTGGAAAAAATTCCTTCAAGCGTTGAAAGAAGTTTCTGAGCTGTTCGTCACCTTGTGCATCTTGTATGCCAGATAACTCAAAGTCGATCTGTTTTTCATAGACCGTACGCACCAGAAAGGTCTTTCCAATTCTTCTACGACCAATGATAGAGATCATTTCTGCTTCCTTTGAGCGTAAGGCTTCTTCCAAAACTGCTATTTCTGCCCGTCGTCCGATGAAATCTGTATCTACCATATTGCTATTGTTAATGCGAACACTGATAATCGGTGTTTCTGTCCATAAAAAACCTTTGAGCATACTTGTTGCGCGATCTAGGCACATCTCAAAATGTCGCAGAAAGTTTTTTTCAAAGGTGAAAAACTTTCTGCTAGGGGGATTTTAAGGGCAAGAAGCGTTAAGGTTTTAACGCTTCTTGCCCTTAAAAAACCCTTGGAGCATCCGAAAATCCTCCTTTGCAGATTTTCGGATGCGACTGCATGAAATACAAACGAAAATTCGCCCTTTAATCAACAAAACGACATTTTGGGATACACCTCGCGATCTCAAGCACTTCACTAAGTTTCAGAATTTTAGTAAAGCTGTTAGTACTACAAAATGGAGTATTCTAACCCATTATTCGCATTATTAGTAAGCCAAAAGTACTCATTACAAATAGATTTGGCTTAATAATCCGTAATATTTATTGAAAGCAGTAAACGAATAAACAGTTCAACAAATCAACAATAAAGTAAATGCACTTTTCTATCCTGAACAAAATATACGTACTTGCCTAAACATTTGTTAGCAGCCGCTTAAAATCATCAAAATGTGTCCTCAATTTTCCCCAATCTGCTGCCTCTATGAGTTGTTGATTGAACAGATAGCCACCCATACCAAAGGCTTTAGCACCTGCTTTCAGATAAGTCGCTATATTCTCCTTCGTTACGCCACCCGTTGGCATCAATTGCATTTCATCCAGCGGCGCGAGTACATCAGCAATGTAGTTTGGCCCCAAATCACGAGCAGGAAATACCTTCACCATACTTGCACCCGCACGCCAAGCTTGGTAGATTTCCGTGGGCGTGTAAGCACCAGGAAAAATGGGGATGTTCTTGACTTTACAATGTCGAATCACTGCGATATCCGTGACGGGTGAGACGATAAACTGTCCACCTGCGGCTAGCACTGCGTCCACTTCTGCTATTGACAAAAC
>JBCDKV010000528.1:0-4106 GCA_038746215.1 Bacteroidota bacterium
GTTATTCCTGCAAAAAAATAACACAGATAGATTTCAAAAGAGACCGTCAAAAGGCAAAGTTATTTAGTTTACAGTGTACTTAGTAAAGCGTTTGAGATCGCGCAACAAGTATGCCCAAAGGTTTTTTATGGGCGGAAACACAAATTTCAACTTATTTTTTATAGAAAAATAAGTTGAAATTTGTGTTTCCGTCCGAAGAGAATTACGGAGCATACTTGTTGCTCAATTTACGGATATTGACCTGAACCATATCTGAGTCAAATGTCAAGAAAAATGAGATTTGTACAGTCGTTATTCGCAAGTAATTATAAATCAGTACGATAGATTTACTCACACTCATGCTTTTTAACCAAGCGCTAATAAATCTACTCTGTTCAAGCTACGCGATATCAGCCAATAGCTAAATGCCAACTGCTAATGGCTAAAGTCGAGCTAAGCAAAAGTAAGATGGTATACTCTTAGTTGATAAGCTTCAGAATCGCAGGAAAAATACCAATACGACTAAGGCTAAGATAACGCCACTTGCCCACAACATTCTATTCAAATCTTGTCGGTCGGCTGCCTTTCGAGCTTGATTTTTGTGCGTCGGCGCATCCTTATCAATTTGGCAATCGTACTCGAAGTCGGTATTTTCTTTTTTGATAGATAGGTTGAAAAGTTCTTCTCCAATGAAAAAAGTATAGGTCTTAGGTTGCAATACATTAAAATCTATCGTAATAATACTAGCGTTACAATAGATGACTAAATGCCCGCTATCACCGTGATAGATGCCAATTTGATATTTTTTCCCAAAACGGTCGTGATAGTTCCAGTAGCGTTGCATGGAGAAAATAATATTTAAGTGAAAGATGCTTCTCAACCACAATTTGCACAAAAAGCATGACATTATAAAGATTTATATGTGTTTTAACATTTCTGCTTTTTACATATGGATAAGCATATCAACATGTTCCGTACAATTAGATAAACTTGTCCAAACCATCACCTAAAAATCAGTACCCAAAGAAATGAACCACCTTCCTGGTTGCACCGTCCGAGTCTCGATACCCCAAGCACGATCTACTCGTAAGAAATAGCCGAATAATACCAATCGAACACCTGCGCCGTAGCCAACAACGATAGGATCACGGAAATAATTGACTTTTACCGTGACTGGCCCGTTGGAAAAAGTACTAGTATTCAAAGGGCTTTCTTCTGTAAAGGGCGACGGTCCAGACCAAGCTGTTCCCGCATCTGCAAAGGCGACCGTTTGGAAATTGCGGAGAAACGGACGAGGTGTTTTCAATAAATAGCGGAAAATCGGTACGCGTAATTCGGTATTGATAAGTGCAAAAGAGCTACCGTTTCGGATGTTGAGTGGAAAACCACGCATATTGGTCATATCCACACGATAGGCAAAGTTTTCTCCTCTAGGCTGTGGGATATTTTCGTTGAATTGTGGAATAATCCAATTATCCGTACCACCGATACGGAACAGGATACGCTCCGAACCAAAGGAAGTCGCACCTGCTGCACGGAACGCTAGAATAGACTTACGATCCAGTCGCTGATAGTGGCGAAAATCAAAGCCTAATATCGTCATAAAGCCATCTCGAAATTGTAGATCAGATTCACCCGAAAGACTCAAATCAAAACGTTTCACGCTTTCTGCGTAGACTTTGTAGCGTGTCCCATTTTTGATGTTCATGTCCACATCCAGCGTATTATCAAACACGTACTCTAAGCCCAATCCAATTCGATTTTCTCGCTGCGGCGGAATATTCAGTACTTGACTATCCGTCACCAAAGTCGTTGCAACATCCATGCGCAAAGTCGTTTTTAGTCGCAAACTTCTGTAGATGTCGAATGGATAGCGCAGGGTGAATTGTCCAATGATGTTCTGTACTTCGTCTCGTCGCAATTGGTTGAGGTTGCTATTAGGAGAAGTGACACTGCTTGGAAAACGAAGATTTCTACGGTAGAAAGCAATGCGTTTGTCCAGACGTCTTTTATTGTTGTCGAAATAGAGGAAATATTCCGTTCCGTTGAAAGAGGTCGGTACACGCACGCCCCCGACGATATGATAGTCTTCCAGCAAGTCCGTAAATTTCGCTTTCAGCAAAATACCAGGAGGCGGATAGCCAAAGTCTTCTGGCATCCCCGAATAAGTATTGAGACCACCAAACAACTGCTCGTTGTCCATCTGCGTACTGATGTCTTCTACTCGGAATTTGATGCGATACGGAATAATTTTTCCCGTATTGAATTTATAGCCTTCGTATTCATCTTCTGCTGGTTCTTCAACTTCGATGGGTTCAAAAGACGGCACTTCTACTTCTGCTGGTTCTTCCGCTTCTGCTGCTGTTTCTTTTTCGTCTTCTGGGTTTACTACTACTTCCTCTGTAACTTCTGGTGTCTCCTCTTTTCCCTCTACCTCTTCCTCCTCTTCATCATCAAATTCTGATTGAAAGAAATAATCGGTCTCTTCTTCTTCCGCTGCTGGTTCTACTTTAGGAACTTCTTCTAAAATCTCTTCTTGCTGTTTAGGTGTTTCTGGCTGATTAGGCACATCCACATTCGGTGCGTTCACATTGGGTAAAGCCGAATTATCGATTGCCATCGCCGCGCTTTTCCTCGCCCATTCTGCACGATAAGTGGTATAGACTGGTCTTGCCACCACATCCGTTGCTCGAATCGTATCGACGTAGATTTGGTATTTATTATCAGTCAGCAATAGTTCTGCGCTTCTGTTCCTGCGATTGGCTTGGCTTTGTTCTAGTATATTACTAGCATAATTAGAAACCAGATGGTTGATGGCACGCTGCTTGATAATCGGACGGGTGTAGGTGGTATCAATCAGTGCTGTATCTAGTTTTTCAAGCGTTGAATCTGCGTGCATCACGATTTCGTCTCCGTCTTTTAACTCGATCACTCGCTCGTAAAAAGCGATATAGTCCTCCAAATAGCCGACGTAGCGATTGTAAATACCGTTTTCATCACTCAAATAGGCAAAATGAGTGCTGTCCAGCATAATGGCTTGTCGTTCACTGGCAAAGGGCGTGTTGGTGATGCGAACCGCTTCTGTACCTTGTTCCTCCAAATCGTAGTAGAAAATATCGAATTGGTCGATCGGTGGCAAAGTCTCCATTTTGGTGCGCATGACCAAAGAATCGGGGCGATTAGATGCCCAAAGTATCCCTCTTTTATTTCCGATTTTTACGAAACGAGCATCCAGATCATCGTAATAATCCCTAGTGATGGCACGTGGTTGGCGGGCATTGATGTTATAGAGAAAAAGATCAGAAAAGCCACGGCTAGTCGCTGACATCAGCAATGTCCTTGGATCAGTGTACTCGATGCTGTAGACCCTTTGTAATTGAATACTCAGATCCTCTTCCACTTGCTTTTTAGTGTTGATGTCATAGCGAATCAGTCGCGCCAAGTCTTGTTTTTCGTATAAAATGGATAGCTCAAAACTAGTCGGACTCCACGCCAAAAGTGGATAGTTGTAGTCGGTTGCTTGAAAAGCATTTCGGAATCCAGATTTGAAAATGACTTCGGTTTTGTCGCTGTATAAATCGTAGAGATTGACTTTCGTTTTTCCAATTTCATTGGTCACAAAGGCAATGTACTGCCCATTTGGACTAATCTTTAGCTGTGTGATGGGAACATTTCGCTTGTTTTTAAAGGCAAGTGGCTCGCGGTCTATCGCTTGGCTTTTGGCACGTTCTTCTTGGTAGCGTTGCTCAAAATAGGCTTTCCAGTCTCGCTTAACCATGTCCAAAGAACTGCCAATGACGTAGGTGAAGCCTGCTTCTAAATCGCGATTGATACGGATGAGATAGAGCAAATTGGTGAGTGATGACTTCCCAAATTTTTGATTGATATAGTACCAAAAAGCGTGTCCCGCTAGCACGGGTTCTTCTTCTGCAAACTTATCGAAATCTCTGTAAGCGTCTTGCGCAAATACATTTCGCAGTTCGTTATCTATTTTGGTATTCCATTCTTCACCGATGTAGGAAATCAGTCCTTGCTCAAACCAAGCGGGCAGGTGTAGCATCACTGCATTTTGTACCATCTCCTGCAGGTTGCTCCCGATTGCCATGGAGTGTAAATAGACTCCAGCA
>JBCDKV010000529.1:0-4105 GCA_038746215.1 Bacteroidota bacterium
GACGGAAACACCGATTCTCAGTTATTTTTTCTGAGAAAAATAACTGAGAATCGGTGTTTCCGTCCGAAGAGAATTACTGAGCATACTTGTTGCTCAATTTGCGGACATTGACCTGAACTGTACCTAAGTCAGATGTCAGGAAAAATGAAATCTGCGCAGTCGTTATTCGCATTATACATTACATAAATATTTTAATATACTTCGTATGGGATAAAAGAGTGCATTCCATCTTTGTTGATTTGTTGAACTGTCTATTCGTTTAATACACTTATGATCAACGTATTGCAGTT
Source organism: Bacteroidota bacterium (assembly GCA_038746215.1). Lineage (GTDB taxonomy): Bacteria > Bacteroidota > Bacteroidia > Chitinophagales > Saprospiraceae > JAAUTG01. The sequence continues at coordinate 291 of JBCDKV010000529.1, forward strand.
CAACGAATAAACTATTTAAACAGCTAAACAGGTATACTCGTTCGCACAGATTTATCCCGTTTGCAGTATACATAGGCACATAACAACACATAGATATTATGACCTGATTTTCATCAAATTATCTTAGTTTTCTTAGTGTCTTAGTGGTTTGTTTTTCGGTAGTACATCCTAGTTACAAATACAAAACGACAGCAACTTTACAAACCTAAACAAATGAACAGAAGAACGAAGTCCTACGACATCCTTTGTGTAGGCGAATTGCTAGTGGACATGATTAGCACTGACTTTGCCGATGATCTAAGTCAAGTAGAACAATTTAAACGGATACAAGGCGGAAGTCCTGCCAACTTAGCAATGAATATGGCTAGACTTGGCAATCAAGTCGGTTTAGTCGCAGGGGTTGGGCAAGATGATATGGGAGATTTCTTGATACAAAATGTCGAGCAAGTAGGCGTTTCAACGCAACACATTACTCGAACATCGACACCAACTACTTTGGTGTTGGTGACTCGCTCCAAAGAAGTGTCTAACTTCGAAGCTTATCGAGGTGCTGACTGTGAATTGGAAGCAGCACAATTTCCCGATGAGTTATTGCGATCAACTAATATTTTTCACACTACTTGTTTTGCACTGAGCAAACCACCCGCCCAGAACAGTATCTTAATAGCCGCAGAAAAAGCTGCTCAATTTGGGGCGCAATTGAGTATTGATTTGAATTATGCCGCTAAAATATGGCAAGCACGAGCGGAAGCACAAAAAATAGTAGCGGACTATTGTGCTAAAGGAGCGATTGTAAAAATTAGTGAAGTAGACTGGGAACGCCTGTATGAGCGTCCTTTGCAGGATGCGGCGGCAGTGGGTCAACATTTTTTGAATTTAGGGGCTAAAGTGGTTTGCGTAACTTTAGGCGGAGATGGTCTGTGGGTGATTTCAAAATCGGAACGCCACTTTTTACCGAGTCGCCCGATTGAAGTGAAAGATACGACGGGGGCAGGTGATGCGTTTTGGTCTGGTTTCTTGACGGCTTGGCTAGATGGAAAGCCGCTGTTGGTATGTGCTAAATCAGGACGCAATATGGCAGAATTTAAAATACAGCACTTTGGCACTTTAGGTAAGGTAGTCGAACGTGAAATTTTGTATCGGGATTAAAGCTGATTCTAGCGACAAATGATACTTTTGCACTCGCAAAAAGTATTCTTATGTTACAGCAACTACCATTATTAGATTCAAACAAAAAGGGTTTTCCGTGGACAGTGGAAAGCGATGCCAATTTATACACCAAATCCAGCTATCCGAAGCTCTCTATTGTCGTCCCTAGTTATCAACAAGGACGATTCATAGAAGAAACCTTGCGCTCGATTCTCCTGCAAAATTATCCCAATCTGGAATTGCTGGTCATAGATGGTGGCAGTACCGACGAGACCGTATCTATCCTAAAAACTTACGATCATTTCATTGACTATTGGGTCAGCGAGCAAGATGCGGGACAATCGGATGCCATCAATAAAGGTTTGAAAAAAGCGACGGGGGATTGGCTGGCTTTTATGAACTCAGACGATGGTTACTTACAAGATACTTTTGCTTCCATTTTCAATGCACTAGCGGCGGATAGCGATTTTGTGTACGGTAATCAAGGTTACGTAGGCAAAACCATGCAAGCCCCACAATTGCGAATTTCCAAAAATATTTATCCGCTCAGCGCTTCCAAATTGCTGCGTTTCTTCAAAAGTGTGGACAATATCATTCCTTCACAATCTGTCTTTTTTGCACGCAGTTTGTTTGAGCAAGTTGGCTTTTTTGACCAAGATTTGCACTACGGCATGGATTTCGACTGGTATGTACGTGCCGCTTTATTGCAACCCAAAACACACTTCACCGATTTTCCTACCTACTTTTATCGCTTGGATGAACACGCCAAAACTGCTCAATATCATTGGAAAGGCTTCCACGAAGTCGTGACGATTGCTCGAAAATATGCCCCGCAATTGCCTGCTAAAGATCAAAAGCGATTAGAACAAGAAATTGCTTACGACAAAGAATTACGCAAGGTATTTTCGGATGGTAAAGCCACTGATTTTCAGACTTTTAAGGACTGGTTTATGGCTAGTCCGAGGGATGCTGTGCAAGATCGCAGGTATTGGGGGATGCTTAAAAGGAAATTATTGAATTGAGGTACGTCTCGCTTCTAAAAAATTCCTCACCGCATTAAAAGACACCACTCTATCTTCAAAATGTTTAAAAGTGGCTTCCACTTCGCCATTTTTAGCATTAAAATGTTGAAGGATATTGTGGAGGTGCATTTTCATATGTCCTTGCTGTATGCCCGTCGTGATGAGTGATTTAACCGCAGCAAAATTTTGCGCCAAACCTACACTTGCTATGATTTGCATCAATTCTTTTGCACTAGGATTACCCAACAGTTCGAGAGAGCGACGCGCCAAAGGATGCAATTTAGTTAGTCCACCAACCGTGCCGACCGCCATTGGGACTTCCAATTCAAAACGAAAAATATCATCCGTTATCGTACAGTGACTTAGGCTGCGATATTGACCATCTCGACTGGCGTAAGTATGTCCACAGGCTTCTATCGCTCTGAAATCATTCGCCGTTGCTAACACCACGGCATCTATGCCATTATAGATGCCTTTATTGTGGGTAGTCGCTCTAAAAGGATCAATTTCGGCGATGCGAATAGCAGTATAAAATTTTTGGGCAAAGGCTTTTCCTTCCAGTTCTCGGCAAATTCCGATCAAGTCCTCGACGGGACATTCTACCCAAGCCTTCACTAGACAATCGGGTGTATAATTGGAAAGGATTGCCATGATGATGCTCAAATGAGCCTCAAAATGCAGATCAGCATAAGAGATCAAGGTTTTTCCGAAACTTTCTAGTACTGAATTAATAAAGTTAGCACCCATCGAATCACAAGTCTCAAACGACACTTTCAACTGATAGTAATTGGATTCATCTTCCGTTTTGTCCAGTAACTCAATGGAGAGGACACCACCACCTCTGGCTTCCATTCTTTCCGTGATGGCTTTTGCATCGGTGGTCATCTGCTGCTTAATGGCTTCAAAGTGTTCAAATAGCTGACTGGAAGCACCTTCCCACAGCAGATGCACTTGTCCAATTTTGACCGTATCTACGACGCTTGCGTGAAAGCCACCCCGAGACATCCAAACCTTAGCAGCATAAGAGGCAGCAGCAACTACGGAGCTTTCTTCGATCACCATTGGCACGGCGTAATTTTGCCCATTGATGACGAAATTAGGCGCAACACCAAAGGGAATGGGGAAATTAGTCAATGTGTTCTCGCTAAACCCATCTAGGACTTGTTGCTGCGCTGCCGTGGGATGCCAAAACGTTCTCCATTCCTCTACTACCGCAGGAGCATCTTCCGCAAATTGGGAAGCCACCCATTGCATTTTTTCTTCCTTGCTGAGTTTAGAAAATCCTTTGATTGTGTCCATAGCTGTTTGATTGTTAGATTTGGTGTTCAGATTTTATAGCTATTTATCGACATGTTTGTATAAATCTCAAAAGCAGTTGATGCTTTAGTCTCAAATTGCTAATTTTTATGAAATAAAATTAGGGGTGTACGAAGTCTCAGTTTTATTAACAGAAAGCAGCCTGAGTCAATGCAAGGGATTCGCGCAACAAGTATGCTCAGTAAGTCTCTTCGGACGGAAACACAAATTTCAACTTATTTTTCTCCAAAAAATAAGTTGAAATTTGTGTTTCCGTCCATAAAAACCCTTTGAGCATACTTGTTGCGCGATCTCAAGAGCTTTACTAAAATTTTTCTTAAGCATCAC
>JBCDKV010000530.1:0-4100 GCA_038746215.1 Bacteroidota bacterium
CAGACTGCTCATATTTTCCGTTGCTCCGTCTCCTATGCTAGTGGCAGCTAGTGCTTGTCCGTCTTTATCGTATTGCAACAGAAAAATATTTTCATTTGGTCCTCTCGACTCAATGGTTAAATTTTCATCCAGCGTCATCCTGCCTGTAAAATTACCGCCAACGTAAAAATCTGTCGCCCTGCCAACGGCATCTACCACAAAGCTTGGAAAAACGCCACCCGCTTCTCGAATCCATAAGTATTCCCCTTCAACGGTATAAGATATGATGAATATATCTTCGTCTTCCGTGTCGGTGATTAGGCTATCTTCACCGACCACCAGCGTTCCCATGAAGTCACCCGCTAATATGATCTGATCTGCTTCCAAAGTCGCCAGACTGATTCCCTTTGCTTCGCCTTGCACTTGGCTGGCCTGTCTTGCCCACAACAGATTTTTGGCAGCATCAAATTTCAATAGAAAAAACTGCTCTTTCGCTGCGAAAAGGGTACTGTCCCCAACGATCAAACTGCCTTCAAAACTACCCGCAAGCAATAAATTGCCCGATTGATCGATGGCTAAATCACGAATTTCTTTATTGCCCTGACCATTGATGGAAATTCCCGATTGCAATGCTCCTGTTTCGGAATAGCTAATCAAAAAAATGCCCTGCGGACTGCCCACGGTATTCAAGATTAAGTCATCAAAAACGGCATTGATCCAGTAAGTCCCCGCTATGAAAACCTGTCCATCATCGTAAGCAACTGCTTCTAGCAAATCATTGCGTTCGCTACCGCCCGTTACCGACCAAATCATCGCACCCGTTTCATCCATCGCAGTCAAAAAAATATCGCTGCCACCTATGGCATCTTGTGCTGTGTTTTCGGTGATGAATTGTGTTCGGAAAGTACCACCGACGTATTGAAATTGTTCAGAAAAAGCCTGCTGCTCAACGGATAATGGAAAATCGCTTTGCCAATGAAACGCACTCTCTACGGACTGTGCATAAATTAAACAGCAACTGAGGATATTGGCAATAAATAATAGGTCTTTCCTGTTCATGTAGACGATTTATCCGTTTTTTGTATTTTTGGGTATCTTTTCATTATCAACACCATAGTAAAATTTAAAGTTTCTTAGCAGCAATTCTCAATATGGAACTAGGCTTTTCGCCCAGTAATTTTCCATTACTATATAGGACTGTACGAAGTCTGATTTTCTTTAGCTTTTTACTTGAGACTAGTCTGAGTCAATGTAAGAAAATCGCGCAACAAGTATGCTCAATTGGTCTCTTCGGACGGAAACACAAATTTTTTTTAGAAAAATTTGTATTTCCGTCCATAAAAAACCTTCAGGCATACTTGTTGCGCGATCTCAAGGGATTGACCAAGGCTTATTTCGAGCATTACTAAAAACTTCGTACACGACTAATTACTATATAACTTTTGCTTAAATCTCGTTAAAAGTTATCCAATAACAGGAAGTTACTGGACAACAGCTAAGCCCAACTTTCCAAAGTGAGAATTACTGGTTTCTTAGGTACTGGTGCTAAACCAATCTTAAATGGCAGACTTCCCATTTTATCATCAACACGACTCCATGGACTGCGGGGCGGCTTGCATTCGGATGATTGCGCGCCACTACGGTCGCTATCACTCTTTGGAGTATTTGCGGGAGTTGACCTACATTGATCGGGAAGGAGTTTCGCTGTCTTCTATTAGCGATGCGGCAGAACACATTGGTTTTCATACGCTTGCGATTAATACCAATTACGAAGAATTAGTAGAACACGTCCCATTACCTTGCATCGCCTACTGGAATCAGCAACATTTTGTCGTGGTCTACCGCGTGACCAAAAGTTACGTTTGGCTCGCCGACCCAGAACACGGTAAGGTATCACTCACCAAAGATGAATTTTTAGAAGGCTGGACAGGAGAAAGAAACAATGATGAATCCACGGGTATCCTGCTGCTATTTGAAGTGACGCCAGATTTCAAACGCAACGAAGACGATAGCATCAATCGCAGTGGATTTGCTTACCTCTGGTCTTATTTTCGACGCTACAAAAAACTCATTCGACAGCTTGTACTTGGCTTAGTGCTGACGAGTATTATACAGTTGCTATTCCCTTTTTTGATGCAAGCCATCATCGACAATGGCGTATTGGATCAGGATTTCAATTTTGTGTTGATGGTACTCATCGCTCAGGTCGTTTTGTTTGTCAGCTACATTTCGGTGGAAGGGATTCGTTCGTGGATACTGCTGCACATTGGTTCGCGCACTAATATTAGTATGGTTTCTACTTTTTTGATGAAACTGATGCGCCTCCCCATTCGCTATTTCGACAGCAAGTATATTTCCGATATTTTACAGCGTATCTACGACAATGAACGGGTCGAGCGATTCCTTTCGGCGACTACCTTAATGACCGTTTTTTCTGTCTTCACCTTCATTGTCTTTGGCTTTGTCCTTTGGTATTATAGCAGCACCATTTTTACTATTTATACGGCAATTACTTTTCTATACGTTGCTTGGATTACGTTCTTCTTGAGGTGGCGCAAAAATCTAGATTACCGACGCTTTCAGCAGGTGGCAGAAAATCAAAATACCATGCTGGAATTGGTGAAAGGCATGAAGGAAATTAAACTTCACAATGCCGAAAAACAAAAGCGTTGGGCTTGGGAAAGGACGCAAGCAAAACTATTCCGGGCGAGTATAGATTATTTACGGATTGACCAAATCCAGCGGACGGGAGCTGCTTTTCTGAACGAAGGCAAAAATATTTTCATTACAGTCATCGCCGCCAAAGCAGTCATCGACAACCAAATGAGTTTAGGGCAACTCGTTGCTATTCAATATATTGTAGGGCAATTGAATGCGCCGCTCGTGAAATTTGTAGAATTTATTCGCGATGCACAAGATGCGCGGATTAGTCTGGAGCGTATGAACGAAATTCATATGCAAGAGGACGAAGAACAGATCGAGGAAAAGGTGACGATCATACCCGAGTACGGCGATTTGCACCTGGAAGATGTCTCCTTTCAGTATGGCGGCCCAAATTCTACCGAAATTCTGAAGAACATTAATATTCATATTCCAAAAGGGAAAACAACTGCTATTGTGGGAACGAGCGGCAGTGGCAAAACAACCATTTTGAAATTGCTCCTAAATTTCTATCGCCCAACGACTGGCAGCTTGCGTTTGGGCGAAATTAGTTTGCACAATATCCACAGCAAACTCTGGCGCAGTAAAGTTGGTGCCGTGATGCCCGACGAATTTATTTTCTCTGATACCATTGCCAGAAACATTGCCTTGGGAGATGAATTGATTGATACCCAAAAACTGCTCAAAGCCGCTCGCGTTGCTAATATTCAGCCCTTTGTGGATGGCTTACCGTTGGGCTACAACACCAAAATTGGGGAAGATGGCATGGGGCTAAGTCAAGGACAAAAACAGCGCATCCTCATTGCTCGTTCTGTCTACAAAGATCCCGAATACATCCTTTTCGATGAAGCAACTAATGCGCTGGATGCCTATCAAGAAATGCTCATCATGGAAAATCTAGAGGCTTTCTTTTACGGCAAAACCGTGGTCATCGTAGCACATCGACTCAGTACGGTGATGAATGCGGATAATATCGTAGTGCTAGAAAAAGGAGAAATCGTGGAACAAGGCAGACACCACGAATTGATCGCTGCCAAAGGAGCTTACTATTACCTGATTCGGAATCAATTGGAATTGGGGTTATAGGAGATTCATGAGGTGATCGAGAAAAGTTAGCTTTATTAATTCCTTTTTCTGTACAAGATTGGCATACTTTTTTTGAGCTAAAGACTTGGCAAGTTTTTGAAACTTACCAAGTCTAGATGTACCATTTCAATGACGGAAAAGGAATAAGAGCTTATTGGGAATTTTCACAAAATGATCATCAGCAGTTTGCAGTTCTGACAGGGTGAAAAATTACATCACTGGACATTTTAAATTTTCAACATGTAGCCACATAGGAACACATAGATATTGCGATCTAATTTTTAGTAAGTTTTCTTAGTGGTTTGTTTTACCCTAATGTCCAGTAGTATATCTTAATCAACTTACTGCCTCAAATATTGTAAAGACGGATTTGG
>JBCDKV010000531.1:0-4099 GCA_038746215.1 Bacteroidota bacterium
CATTTCTTTTAGTGGAAAAAGTGCTAAAAAGACGTTAAGAACAAAATACTGTATGAGCCAAAACAGATTTCAAATAGAAGCTTTAAATACGCGTAATCGTAAATTAAAGTACTGAAAACCAATCGTTAAGGCGAGTTTATTGGCTATCGTTCTAAAGTTGCAAAGAAAATGAGTGTAAAAAATAAGAAAAAGCTAGAAAAAGTGACTATTGGGGAATAACTTAGCGAGATGTTACAAGAGAAATGGAAAAAGATAAGGGATTACTTTCAAAAGGAAACAGGCTCGACCCTAGAGCAAGCGAGTTCAGCAACAGGTGTACCGATAAGTACAGTAGCCTATCATAAGGATCGGACAGCGAAAAGAATAGCCTCAAGTGGGACAGATCAGTGGGAGACGGCATGGGGACAAGATTTTCTCAAGCGAATGATCATAAGTGTGATCTACACCTTTGGGATTAAGGGCGGCATGGGATCGGCGCGCATCAGTGAGCATTTGGGACATTTGCAGATAGAAGGTGTGGCAGCTGTATCCGAGAGCAGTATTTATAGGTTAACCAATGAGATCATTTCTAACATTATATTGTACAAAGAGCTTCAAGAGTCAGGACTGAAAGCAAAAGCGGAGGCGCAGATGGAAGAATTGGAAGTGGTGTTGGGCTTGGATGAGACTTGGCTAGATGAAATGCTCTTGATCTGTCAAGATTTGATGAGTGGCTACCTTTTTTTGAGCAGCGCAGTGAAAAGCGAGATGTAGAGAGTTGGACAAGTGCTTTGCGGCGTAATTTTTCGGAAAGGGGCTTTAAAGTACTGAGTATAGTGAGTGATAGAGCCAAAGCCTTAATCAAATTGGGAGGTAAGAGTTATTTGGATGTGGTCTCCATGCCTGATTGCTTTCATTTTCAACAGGATGTAGGACGTTTAGCAGGTCTTCAAATCGGGAAGAAGTATCAAAAAGTACAAGCAGAGCAGTCTAAGTTGGCACTGAAAACAGAGCAAGAAGCAGTCCCAAGTGAGTCAGTCCCAAGTGAAGCAGTCTCAAGTGAAGCATCTGTGGAGCAAATCACGAATACTTACAAAGCATATCGAGCACAAAGTGCTCAAATCAATAAAACCATCCATCCTTTTGATGAGCAGAACAATTGGTCGGATGGCGCAAAGATTAACAAAAGTCTTTTGCAATGCGTGAGGAGCATTAGCCATCTAGCAGAGGGCATAGGGATCAACATTAATTTGTCCAAAGCGACTAAAGTACTTCACCAAATTCCTGATATTGTAAAAGGAATTGAAAGTTGGGTGACCAACAGTAAAGCCAAAATACAGCATTGGCTAGATCATGGCTTGATCAATGAAGTAGAAAAGCAGTGGTATAGTAGCTGTTTACTACCATTGATGTATTGGCAATGTCAATTGAGCAGGACAAAAAATAGCCGTTCTAATCCCCCCTTAGTACAACATTACGAAGCCAAAGTACAGCAGGCAAAAATAGCTACTTTAGAACAAGCCAAGACTTTGAATATAGCGTTGAATAGACAAGAGCAGCTGGCTGAAATGGCGCATCAAATGGCGAACTCTTTTCAGCGGGCTTCTTCTCAGGTGGAAGGCAGAAATGGTTATTTAGCATTTATTCATCATGGTCACAAGGGTATTCCCAAGCAAAAAATGGAAGCTTTGACTGTTATTCATAACTTTGATACCAAGAGAGCCGATGGTTCTACCCCTGCTCAAAGGCTCTTTAAAACAGATTTTCCTGATTTATTTGAGTTCCTTTGTGAAAATGTGACAGGATTTAAAGAACCTCGAAAACGGAAAAACAAACCGCTCATTATCAGTCGTTTACAATGTTAGAAGGGTAGCCTTCAATCCTACTCCAAACAAGCTCTTAAAGGTGTTCGACAAAACAGCATTATAATCCGTTGACATTTTTCTTTCCAAACAGAACGACTCTTTCTCAATGCTCCTGCTCGCTTTTTCAGGTAATTCTTCTCTTTTCTCACTAAAGACGAGCTATTTTTCGACGCCTCTATTTTTTCTTCTTGTTTTTTGCTTATCTTTTCTAATTCTCGTATCTTTATTTCATATGCACTTTTTGAAGGCATCTGACTTCCTCTTTTTGTATTTGCTATCGCAAAAATTAGGAGGTCTTTTTTTTGCATGTTGAACTAGCTAGGTAAAAGACTGAATGTTTGACTGGTCGATTGAGATGCGTAGCGTTTCCAGCCATGCAAGCATGAAACAACGAAATATTAAAAATGACACACCAAGCTGCACCTAATACTACGTCTTATTCGCCTAGCAATCTAATATTGCAAGCACAGCAGTATACCTTGAATATTTACAATCGGCAGCACAAGACCGCTTTGGTCTACCACAGTTATGGGCAGATGAATGCGATTGTGGCGGAAGTGAAACATTTGGCGGCGCAGGCTAAAGCTAAACCGCAAATGACGGAAGTTGCATTGCTGGCAGCTTATTTCCGGCCTTTGGGTTTTTTGGAGAACTACACACAAGCGGTCACGCCCTCCCTCAATTTTGCGCAGCAATTTTTTCAGACACAAACTTATAGCGGTGCGCAGCAAGTACTGAATAGCATTCAAAATAGTTTTCAGAAAGAAGTCAAAACCATCGTGGACGCCCTGCTTGCAGATGCGATGAATAAGGTGTGCTACACGGAAAATTATAGTGAGCAGAGTGCTTTGCATCGCTTAGAACTGGAATTGGTACAAAATGAGAAGTACAGCAAAAAGGAATGGCAAGATCGACAATTGACGCATCTGCTGGGCATACAATTTTATACACCCTATGCCAAAATCAACTACGCGCCTCAGCTAGCCCAACACATTGCTAAGCTCAAAAATCGAGTAGAAAAGAATAACAGTGTAGACGAGAAACCACCGCTCGTCACGCCTAAGTTGCAGCCTTTTGAGCGCATGGAATTAGAGAAGACCGCCCGTGGTGCGCAGACTTTCTTCCGTGCTAATTACCGCAACCACATCAATCTCAGTGCCATCGCAGACAATAAAGCGAACATCATGATTAGCGTCAATTCCATTTTGATTTCTGTCTTGATTACGGTACTCACTTGGCGCAACATCACTCAAACTCAGCCCGAAGTCTTGATGCCAGGTGTCATCTTTTTGGTGACAGCACTTGCTTCTCTCATCTTCGCGGTTTTGTCCGCCCGACCCAAAATCACCAACCTCAACGAAGCCCAAAAGGAAGCCGTAGCCACGAAGCGCAACATTGCTTTTTTCGGTAATTTTGTTCATCTGGATTTGGAGCAATACGAAGAAATGATGGACGAAGTGCTGCGAAAGGATGATTTACTGTACGGCAATATGAGTCGCGATTTATACTATTTGGGTAAAGTGCTTTCCAAAAAGTACGCCTATCTCAGCATTTCTTACAATGTATTTATGGTCGGATTTTCGGTTTCTGTCGCCCTATTCTTAATTTTGCTTCTGACACGATGAGCTTTTTTAGTGATTAGTGAGGTGGAGCGTTTGAATGTTTGATTTAGGGTACGTAGCGTTTGCAGCTATGCAACCATGAAGCCATGCAAAACCACGAACCAACAATTCAAAACGGAATCTATGCGTTATTTTTTCCTTTTATTTTTTCTTGCTAGCCTATTTTTAATGAGTTGCGAAGCGGAGCAGCAGCAAGTAGGGGTTCAATTGCCCAGTCGAGTGAGTTGGGAGCTTATTAGCAATACGGCTAAGGAAAGTGCTAGTTGTTTGGCTGCTTTTACTTTTTATAATGATAGCACGACGCCCATTTCAGGAGCAAATTGGGAGCTATTTTACAATCAAACCAATCGCAAAATTTTGGATAATCTTTCTGAGATGGCGAAGGTGGAGCAGATCGTGGGGGATTTCTATCGTTTGCAGCCCACTGCGCAATTTGTTATCCCAGCGGGTGATAGTTTGGTGGTGCGCTACGAATGCAGTGCGTGGTTCATCAAGGAGAGTGATGCGCCGCACGGCTTGTACTGGAATATTACAGATGAAAATGGAGCAGAAAACCAGCAATTCGTTGCGCAATACGACATCAAAGCCTTTGAAAGTAAAGCACAGGTGAGTCGCCACCGCAACGATAAAGTC
>JBCDKV010000532.1:0-4096 GCA_038746215.1 Bacteroidota bacterium
CATTTTGTAGCAGTGATAGTTTTACTAAACTTTTAAGACTTAGTAAAGCGTTTGAGATCGCGCAACAAGTATGCCCAAAGGTTTTTTATGGACGGAAACACAAATTTCAACTTATTTTTAGAGAAAAAATAAGTTGAAATTTTGTGTTTCCGTCCGAAGAGAATTACGGAGCATACTTGTTGCTCAATTTTCGGATATTGACCTGAACCATATCTGAGTCAAATGTCAAGAAAAATGAGATTGGTACAGTCGTTATTCGCATCAAAAAATTATCAGCTACTTTTGGACAAATTTGTCTCTGCTCATAAGTAGATGGACTCAAATAATCAACGCTTTTGAACGACTCTACGTCCCATCTGCTTTGCGATAAATTGAATTTAGCTAAAAGCACTTAAAAAAATTGAAATCATCAGCCTCCAACTTTTAAAACATCGACAGCCTTTTGAGACAGAAAGTGGATTTATTTTTCCTGAATTAGACATTGCCTATCATACCTATGGACGGCTCAACCTAGCCCAAGACAATGTAATTTGGGTATGTCACGCCCTCACAGCTAGTTCGGATGCTGCCGATTGGTGGGATGGCTTGATTGGATCGGGGAAGTTGTTCGATCCAGAACGGTATTTCATTGTGTGTGCTAATATGCTGGGTTCTTCATATGGCGCGACTAATTCGAGTAGTATCAATCCATTCAACGGAAAAAAGTACAGCAGAAATTTTCCGCTCATTACCATCCGCGATATGGTGCGTTCGCATCAAATTTTACAGCAACACCTAGGCATTAAACGCATTCATCTAATTTTAGGCGGTTCAATGGGTGGACAACAAGCACTTGAATGGGCAGTCGATGCGCCAAATTTGTTTGATCGAGTAGCAATTGTTGCTTCTAATGCAAAACATTCTGCTTGGGGCATCGCCTTCAACGAAAGCCAGCGCATGGCATTAGAAGCTGATCCAACACTCTACACGGATGCAGAGGAAGCGGGCAGAAAAGGCTTAGAAGCAGCCCGCGCAATTGCCATGCTCTCTTATCGCCACTACATTTCATATGAGCAAACCCAAACTGATACGGACGGGCGAATAGATGATTTTCAGGCTAGCTCTTATCAACGTTATCAAGGACACAAACTCTGGAAGCGTTTTGATGCTGGTGCGTACATTACCTTGGGAAAAGCCATGGATAATCACGATCTCGGCAGAGGCAGAGGTGGTTTAGTAGCAGCTTTACAAAGTATCAAAGCACCTACTTTGGTCGTCGGTATTCAGTCGGATGTTCTCTTTCCTGTTAGTGAGCAAAAATTCATTGCTCAACACATTCTTAATGCCCAATTTGAAGTTATCGACAGTATTTATGGACACGATGGCTTTCTCATTGAATACGAAACATTGACGCATTTACTAGCAAAATTTCTCACCGATGGCGTTCAGGAAACGGCTGCTCTCAATGGACAATTGGATCATAGTGCTGTGCCAGGTACAGAATTATTTTGAAGAACGTATAACTTGCTTGATCTGCTCTACGTGAAATCTTAGAATTCCCTTACAGTTCGCGCTCGTTTTATCAATAATAATAAAAAATCTCTTTAGCTTTGCAATTCTTTTGACTAAGTACACTTTAAATTAAATTTATTTGCTTTTTTGACCGAGGCTATTTTGGAATATATCAAGGCATTTTTTTCTGGCATAACGAGTTATTCCTGCACAAAAATAACACAGATAGATTTCAAAAGAGACCGTCAAAAGGTGAAGTTATTTAATTTACAGTGTACTAAGTAACGGACGAAAAATAAGTTCCTCATTTTGACCGAGCAGATTTTGTTCTGGTACTACTCAGCAAAAGGGATGCAAAGGTTCCCTTTTCTGAGTCTAACGTAGGCATCCTTTTGGCTGGCGAGGCTTTTTAACACAGTAGCAGTACAAAAGATGCCGTCATAAATCGGGAAGTTATTATTTGACCGTTACTAAGAGCATGTTTGGAGTATTATTTTCCTGTAAACCAATATTTTCCGAACCTGACTTTGAAAATAATCGCTCGTTTATCGAGATAAAGTCGCTATTATTTTCTTCGCCAGAACCGCAAACTATTAATTTACAGTTCTATCCTACTCCAAACAAGCTCTAAGCGGTATGCTTCGTAGGTGATACCAGCTATAGGAACGATACTTTAAGTATAATTATATGATAAAGTGGCTAAAGATTAAGAATTTCGCCATTATAGAGGAATTGGAGCTAAATTTTTCCGAAGGTCTGACCATCATCACAGGAGAAACGGGGGCAGGTAAATCTATACTTCTGGGTGCTTTGGGGCTACTGATGGGACGTAGAATGGATACTAAATCACTGCACGATGATAGCAAAAAATGTGTCATCGAAGGTGCATTTGATATATCCAAACATGATCTAAAGGATATTTTTGAAAAACACGATATAGACTACGAAGCGGAATTGTTGATTCGGCGAGAACTAACCCCTTCTGGAAAATCGCGGGCTTTTGCCAATGACACGCCCACCAATCTGAAAGTCTTGCAAGAACTCAGTAGCTATCTACTCGATTTGCATCAGCAATTCGATACGCAAGATTTGCACACAACGGATTTTCAAATTCAGATGCTCGACGCCTTAGCTGATAATAAAAAAATATTAAAGGCTTATCGGCAGGAGTTCAAAGCATACCAACAAAACAAAAAAATACTGCGCGATTTATTGGAACGTCAGCAGCGCGAATTGCAGGAGAGTGATTTTCTGACTTTTCAACTCAATGAACTTGTCGAAGCAGATTTGGAAGCGGAAGAACAAGAAAAACTGGAAGAAGAGGCAGAACGATTGACCCATGCCGAAGACATCAAAAGAAATTTGAATGGCGTCTTTCAACATCTTTCGGAAGCGGAGCAATCCGTTATCGGGCAACTACAAACACTGGGACTGAATCTGGCAAGTGTTAGTGATTTTGATCCAAAAATTAAAGCCCTAAAGACTAGGTTCGATAGCCTTGTCTTTGAATTAGAGGATTTGACCAAAGAATTCGAAGGAATCGCCGAAGACACAGAATACGATGGAGAACGGCTGCAAGCGGTCAATGAGCGTTTGGATTTGATTTATCGCTTACAGAAAAAACATCAAGTACAAACCGTAGGCGAACTCATCGACATTCAAACTAATTTAGAGGAAAAGCAATCTTCTTTCAGTAATTTGGAGGAGAGTATCAGTTCTTTAGAAACGGAAATTGCACAGCAAGAAAAAGGCTTGTTCCAGCAAGCCCAAAAGATTTCGGGACGTCGTCAAAAAATTGCGCCCAAATTTCAGCAGAAGGTAGAAAAAATGCTGCATGACTTATCCATGCAGTATGCGCAGATGCACATTCAGTTTGAGACTTCTGAGGACTTACTTCCGCTAGGTATTGACCAAGTGGAATATCTATTTGCAGCCAACAAAGGCAGTAAATTGCAACCCATTCGAGCGGTGGCTTCGGGTGGTGAGCAATCGCGCCTAGCTCTGGCGACTAAGTCTTTAGTGGCAAGTGCTATTCCGCTGCCCACTATGATTTTTGATGAGATTGATACGGGTATTTCGGGACACGTTGCCCTAAAAATGGGAGAAATTCTCCGCGAATTGTCCAATGAACACCAAGTCGTCTCCATCACCCATTCTCCGCAAGTGGCTTCCAAGGCAAATACGCATTACTATATCTATAAGAAGATAAAAAACGATAGAACGATCACGCGTGTCAAACAATTGACAGCGGAGGAAAAGGTGCGGGCTATTGCTGTCATGCTGAGTAGTAATCCACCTTCTGAATCGGCTATGCAAAATGCACGAGAACTGTTGGAGCATCGGTTTTCTTAGAGCTTGTTTGGATTTTTCCTGCCTGATAACCAACATTTTACGAACCTGACTGCATGAAAAATGAGTTCCGTATCCAGATATGCAACTAATTTTTCACCTTGTTAGAACCGCAAACTACTGATTATCAGTTTGTAAAAATTCCAAACAAGCTCTTAGAGGAATCTTTCGTGCTGTGTGACGGATAAGAACTTCATTGTTCAAAGCAAGTAGAGTACGAAGCATTATCCAATAAGGTGAATAAGTAGCACACAAG
>JBCDKV010000533.1:0-4087 GCA_038746215.1 Bacteroidota bacterium
GATAATCATTGACCAGAAAAGCAAAATCAAGGGAATCTGTGCAATAAACAGATCAACAATTCAACGAATAAACAAAGTCTAGCTTTTAGCGATTGCCATAAAATACAGCTCTAGCATTTAGGTAATCATCTTTTTTTTGGTAAGGCTATCTACTCGCTTGACTTTTTTGAGTCCCTTCGGACAGAAATGACATTACCTCAGACGACTTATAATTTGAGCAGTTGCGGAAGTGGGATTCGAACCCACGAGGCAAAATGCAGAGGCTTATGAGACCTCCCCGATGACCAACTTCGGACATTCCGCAAGGTTTGAAAATATTGAATAAGGAATTAGGTGAATGCAAAGTATATTGCTTTTTACTTCTTTCCTCACAAGTCCCGAATGTTGGACTTGAACCAACAGCCGCTCGCGTATTAGGCGAGTGCACCAACCGATTGTGCTAACTCGGAATATGCTTTATCAAAACAAAAAAATAAAATCATAGCAATCCCGCTCGGATTTGAACCAAGACCACGACTTTCAAAGAGTCGTATGCTCACCGTTTACACTACAGGATAGTTTTTAATTAAGGCATAGAGCGAACAGTCGGAATCGAACCGACATCATCTGATTGGAAGTCAGACACTCTACCGTTGAGCTATGCTCGCATTTTCTTGATTGCTCGGTTAATTTGCCCCGATCACTGTAGACTGTACCTCAGGAGGGACTCGAACCCTCAACATCGTGATCCTAAGTCACGCGCCTCTGCCAGATTGGGCTACTGAGGTATGGAGATTAGGTGTGTAAGAAGTTTTTAGCAATGCTCAAAATAAGCTTTAGAAAACTTCTTAAGATCGAGCAACAAGTATGCTTAAAGGTCTTTTATGGACGGAAACACAAATTCTCAGTTCTTCCCAGAAAAACTGAGAATTTGTGTTTCCGTCCGAAGAAACTTACTCAGCACACTCGTTGCGCGATTTTCTTGCATTGACTCAAACCACTCCCAAGTAGAATGTTAACAAGAACGAGACTTCTTACAACCCTAATTCTGAATCTCAAAGTGCGCGCAGTAGGCATCGAACCTACACGACCTGAATTAAAAGTTCAGTGCTCTGCCAGTTAAGCTATGCGCGCTTAAATTGCGGCTTTTGCCGTTGACTGCTAGTACATTTTGACTAGATCAGTCCTTTTTGTATTCTGTGAGAATATTGTTGGATTGAATACGGAACATGAAATCTTCTATACTAAATTAGGCGTGTACGAATTTGTTGCTCAATTTTCTTGCATTGGCTCAGGCTGCTTCCAAGTAAAAGATGAACAAAACTGAGACTTCGTACCTAAATATGCGAATAGAACGGTTGTATTCTCACTTACAATAATCTACGCGGTATCGACGGGACTTGAACCCGCAACTTGAGGATAGACAATCCCCTGCTCTACCATTGAACTACGACACCTGTAATGGTTAAATGAACTGCTATGAATTGGAATAGAAAAGCGGAATAAAAATGATGAAATTCGTAGCAGTGTTTTTCTAACTACTACCTATTCAAAGTTTGGAAAGTAATTAGAAAATTGATCTACCAAGACCAAAATCTCGTAGATTGAACTGGACCCCATTTTTGAGGAGTGAATATGGTTTAATATTTTTTTGAATCTGTAACATTTGAAGTATTAGCATTTTTATTTTGTGATACGAACATAAGAAGGGATAGGAAGAAAAATTAGTTCCCTCCTGACTTAAAAAAAGTAGATTTTTTTGGACTTGGTAGTCATTTTATGGGCGTGTACAAAGTATAAGGAATTAGTTATCAAGACTATGTATTCTATAATAGATACTGGATTGCAGAGCAAATAGCTCACTAAAAGTGCTAGATATGAAGCTTGATTTTGCCTATTGATGTTGCGGGTAAATAGTATGAAAAATGCGAGAAGTACGAAAAAAAAGTGGCGTATATAGTTTTACTTATTTACTTTGTTGGTCTATTCCAGCCGTATTCTAGGGTCAACCCAAGCATACAATAAATCTGCCAGTAAAATACCGAGCATCGTCAGCATCGTACCGATCATTAAAACACTGTAGACGACGGGCCAATCTTGCGCAAAAATAGCATCGAAGATGAGTGATCCCATACCACTGATATTAAAAATGATTTCTAAGATGACCGAGCCAGCAATGAGGCTTGGAAATAGCGAACCGAGCAAGGTAATCAAAGGAAAAAGGGCATTTCTGAAAGCGTGTTTCCAAATCACTTTTCGCTCGTTGAGTCCCTTTGCCCGTGCCGTGCGAATATAGTCTTGGGATAGCACGGTGATCATAGCAGCTCGCATTTGTCGCGTGATGAAAGCGAGTGCCGCATAGGTTACACAAAAGATAGGAAGGATCAAATGTCCAGCACGCTCGAAGAAAACCGTCCAAAAAGGATCGTCCTCCATCGAACTACTGCCTAGCCCAATAGATGGGAAAATGTCCATGCCGTATTGGGGCGTTGTGAAAAATACAATTAGCAGCGTAGCGATCCAAAAACTAGGTAAAGAATACAGCAGAAATAAAATCAAAGTGATACGTTTGTCTGTTTTTTTGCCCTTTTGCAAAGCCGACCAAACTCCCAGTGGAATGGAACACAGATAAGCTAAAATAATTGCAATTCCATTGATGATAAGAGTCCAGTACAGTCCATCTTTGATTTTATCCGCCACAGGGCGATAATCGCGTAGTGAAGTACCAAAATCACCCTTTAAAAATTTACTGATCCAAAGGTGGTATTGATTATCCAAACCATACCAATAGAGCTTGGGGAGGTAGTTGCGGTTCGGTTGGGCAGTTGCTTTGATACGATCA
Organism: Bacteroidota bacterium; assembly: GCA_038746215.1. GTDB lineage: Bacteria > Bacteroidota > Bacteroidia > Chitinophagales > Saprospiraceae > JAAUTG01. The sequence continues at coordinate 2,822 of JBCDKV010000533.1, forward strand.
TAAGCTGCGACCAATTGATACACCTCTTTTCCGATGTAATCACCTAACAATAAAATACTATCTTGTGGCAATTTACCTCGGCTGGCAGTTGTGATATTGTCCAAACGTGCTTGAATGATGTTGTCTTTGTGGGCGATGAAAAGTTGTTGAGTGGCGTTGCGGGCAGTAATGAAATCGTCGCTTTTGGTAAGTTGATAAGGGACATTCAGGATACTGCGTTCTAATTGCAGCAATTGGTGATAGTAGTCTTGAATATTTTCCCAGTTTGCGTATTGCGCACAAAGTTTTTCGAGAGCAATTCTACGGCTCTGCGGTAAAATTCGATAAAGGGTGTCGGGATAAGCTGCCGTTGTCCATTTGAAGTAAAAAGTGGGACGGTCTAAGCCCAGGCGCTCGGCATTTTGACGATAGGTGCGCCGTTGTGATTCCAAATTGACTACCGAATTCATTACCCCTTCCGATTTGGATTCGGCAGGATCGCCAGGCGTCAGTTTGCTCAAACCAAATATCAGCATAGACACCAACAAGAAGATCGGTACAAAAAGTAAGATGCGTTTGATGATGTATGGTAGCATGAAGTAAAGAAATGGATAAAAAATGGAAATTTAAAATGAAATAAAAACAATATGGGACGACTAGCCACTTTTCTGATGACTTGCCTGATTTGGTACGGTTCATTAGCGCAAGATTTTGCTGCTTTTGCATATCGAAATTTGGAGGCACAGACGGGGATCGACCTGCCTTACCGAATACTCTATCCGAAAGATTACGATAGGGATAAGACTTATCCGCTGCTGCTCTTTCTACACGGTGCAGGTGAGCGAGGCAATGACAATGAAGCGCAACTCACACACGGTGCCAGTCTTTTTTTGCAAGCAGATCATCGAGAAAAATATCCTGCCATTGTTGTTTTTCCGCAGTGTCCAAAGGAAGATTATTGGGCTAAAGTGGAAAGAAGTAAAGATCGAGCGATTTGGGAATTTCCTTTTTATGAACAACCTAGTAAAGCCCTCGGTGCAGTGTTAGAACTGCTTGACCAACTACTAGCAAAGGAATCTGTGGATAAAAACCGAATCTACGTATCGGGCTTATCCATGGGTGGTATGGGTACTTTTGAGCTGTTGGCTCGACGCCCAGATTTGTTAGCCGCCGCTGCCCCTATTTGTGGTGGGGGTAATCTAGCAATGGCAGCCCAATACGCTCGAAACACTGACTTTTGGATTTTTCATGGCGACTCAGACGCTGTCGTTCCCGTTGATTTATCAC
>JBCDKV010000534.1:0-4071 GCA_038746215.1 Bacteroidota bacterium
ATGGGCGTTTACGCAGCAGCACAGGATATGGAAACGACAGCAGGCGAAAAATGGTACTATTCTTCTGGCACAAGTAATTTGCTTTCAGAAATTATCCGCCGCCAATTCGATTCCGATGAAGCTTATTGGAATTTCCCTCAGAAGGCTCTTTTCGATAACATCAATGCTTCTAGTTTCCGCATAGAGGCAGACGCTGGTGGCACTTATGTAGGATCGTCTTACAGTTATGCGACCGCTAGAGATTGGGCAAAATTTGGCTTATTGTACCTCAATGATGGTTACTGGCAGGAGACACAGATCTTACCAACGGGCTGGGTAGACTATACCAAAACTGTTGCCCCCAATTCTAATGGTGCGTATGGCGCACACTTTTGGCTCAATCAAGGTGGTGCTTTTCCCGATGCCCCAAAAGACTTATACTATTGTAGCGGTTTCAATGGGCAATATGTATTTATCGTTCCGAGCCAAAATATGGTAGTGGTTCGTTTGGGAGTAGATGGTCTAGGTGAAATGGATGCCAATCAACTGCTAAGGGATATTTTGAAAGGATTGGATAGTTAAGACAATCACGAGAAAAGCGAATCTGTTTATTTGCGGCTTGTCCAAGTTAAAATACGAGGATTTAGCTCTCAACGAATCAACAATTAAACAGATCAACAAGGCATTGGATTTCTTGCGATTGCCTTAGAGCTTGTTTGGATTTTTCCTGCCTGATAACCAACATTTTACGAACCTGACTGCATGAAAAATGAGTTCCGTATCCAGATATGCAACTAGTTTTTCACCTTGTCAGAACCGCAAACTACTGATTATCAGTTTGTAAAAATTCCAAACAAGCTCTTAAAAGCAATAGTTCTTTCCACTCAATTTATCTTATCTTGCATGTCTTTTTGATAAACAGTGCTAAGTAAAGAATATTTTAAAACAATCAGCTATGATAAAACAGATAATAACGATTGGCTTATTTACCCTAATCTACCATTTTGCCGTCGCCCAACCAAACGATAAAAGTAAGGTCGCGAAACAAGATAAATCGGTCGCTTTCGCAGAAAGTATTACAAAGGAAGACATGCGGACTATTCTCACCGTACTCGCCTCGGATGAATACGAAGGGAGAGAAACTGGAACAGAAGGTCAACGAAAAGCAGCGGACTACATCGCTAATAAGTTTGAGGCATTGGGACTACCCAAAATTGGAGAAGATGATACCTATTTTCAGGAGATGATTTACACCGGTGAAAGTTGGGACGAAATCAAAATGACCGTAGGCGAAAAATCATATCGACACCTTTGGGATTTTTACAGCTTTCCGACTAGGAATAGTGATCGCCCAGCAACCCGCATAGAAGAAGTTGTCTTTCTAGGTTACGGCATGGACGATCCTAAATATAGCGATTATGGCAATAGAAATGTGCGTGGAAAAACCATTCTTATCTACGCTGGTGAACCTAAAGACAAATCAGGTAACTACTTAGTTTCTGGTACAAAAGAAAGCTCCGATTGGTCGACTGATTGGCGGAAAAAGCTTAAGACGGCAAAAGAAAAAGGTGTAGCCTTGGTACTCATCATCGACCCCAACATACAGTCCAATATCAAAGAAAATCGTCGCTTTCTGCTCAGTTCTAATATGCGTATCGGACCAGGCGAACAAGCAGAAGCTAATTTTGCGAACAACATCTTTATATCTTCTACTATTGCCAAAGCAATTGTGGGACGAAAATTCAAGAAGGTCGTGAAGGCGAGAGACAAGATTACGAAAAAAGGGAAATTGAAAACAGTCAGCATTCCAACGGATATGGAAGTCATTCAAGACAAGAAAACGCGTCAGTTGATTGGCTCTAATGTGCTAGGCTTCATAGAGGGTAGCGATCCGACAATGAAAGATGAAGTTGTTGTGGTGACAGCGCATTACGATCACTTGGGCAAAAGAGGACAAAGCATCTACAACGGTGCAGATGATAATGGTTCTGGTACGAGCACCGTACTAGAAGTCGCAGAAGCCTTAGCTAAAGCCAAAGCAGCAGGCGCAGGCCCACGAAGAAGTATTCTAGTGATGCTGGTTTCGGGAGAAGAAAAGGGTTTGCTGGGTTCTCAGTACTATGCAGAAAATCCGATTTTCCCACTCGAAAATACAGTTGCTAATGTCAATGTAGACATGGTTGGGCGGGTAGATAAAAAATACACGGCTAATCCTAACTACATCTATGTCATCGGTTCTGATCGTTTGAGTACTGAGCTACACGAAATCAACGAAACCGCTAATCAAAACTATACCAACCTAGTCCTAGACTACACCTACAATGATGACAATGACCCTAATCGCTACTACTATCGTTCGGATCATTACAATTTCGCTAAAAAAGGGATTCCTGCCATTTTCTACTTCAACGGTACGCACGAAGACTATCACCGCAGCACCGATACCGTGGACAAAATAAATTTCGAGAAAATGGAAAAAATTGGGAAATTGGTGTTCCACACAACTTGGGAATTAGCCAATAGAGATAAACGTATTGAGGTGAATGTGAAGGGGAGGAATTAAGAACTTGGTAAGAGCAGGAGTCAATGCAAGGTAATTGAGCAACAAGTATGCTCCGTGAGTCTCTTCAGAAGGCAACAGAAATTATCAATCTTTTTTCGACATATTTATCTAGATCACAAAAGTAGCTGACACTTTAGCTTCAAATTGCTAATTTTTATTTCATAAAAATTAGCAATTGAAGTGGCCCTTTTGGACAGAAATAATGTCAAGCAAGTAGATAAACTTGTCAACAATTCCACATTTTTTTCAACCCAGCAATTCCACAAAATAATCAAAATACAAATCCACTTTTTCATCCCGCACGCAGTAAAACATATCACTTATGATTAATCGTCGCAATTTTCTTCAATCTGGTAGTCTGGGACTGGCGAGTGTTCCTTTTTTATCACTGCCTAAAATAGCAGACTTGGCACTTCCAAAGCAAGTTACCGTTCTTTTCCAAGGAGATTCCATCACGGATGCTGGACGTAATCGCGCTCATTACTATCCCAATTTAGCACATGGGATGGGTAATGGTTACGCCTTCCATGCTGCTACTCACCTGATGGGCGAACAACCTGAAACCGATTGGAAAATTTACAACAGAGGAATCAGTGGACACAAGGTTTTTGAATTATCGAACCGTTGGGAGAATGATGCCCTTCAACTGAAACCTGATGTATTAAGTATCCTGATTGGTGTGAATGACTACTGGCACACCCTTTCCTACGATTATAAAGGTACTGTCGAAATCTATAAAAAAGATTTTACCAACTTATTGGAACGAACCACAAAAGCCTTACCCAATGTCAAACTCCTAATTGGCGCACCTTTCTTTTTAGCCGAAGGAACCGCTATTCAAAAAGATAAGTGGCAGTCAGCATTTCCTGCTTATCAAGCTGCTGCCTTGCAGATTGCAAAAAGTTTTGACGCCACCTTCATACCCTACCAAAAAGTATTCAACGAAGCACTCGAAACCGCCGATACTGCTTATTGGTGTCCAGATGGCGTTCATCCTTCCATGGCAGGTAACTATCTGATGGCAAAGGCTTGGCTAAAAGGCTTTCGAGAATTATTTCAGTAAACGGTTATTCGTCAACACCGCCACAACCTGTTTTTTCATTCTAGTGCTAATAGGAATTTTGTGTTCGCCGATCAGCACTCGATTACCAACGACTGCTTCTATCTTCGATTTGGCGACAATATAGGAACGATGCGTGGCGATAAACTCAGTTTCTGGTAGCCAGTCAAAAAGGTCTTTCATCGCAATCAGGCTAATAATTTTATCCGTGTCTGTTTGGAAAATGACATAGTTTTGCATCGCTTCTACAAATAGAATATCGCTGATATTCAAACGAATCAATTGCTTATCGGACTTCACGAAAATGTAGTCTTCCGCTGATGCTGTACCTTCCTTCAAAAATCGCAAAGCTTTGTTACTCGCTTGCAGGAAACGCTCAAAAGAAATGGGTTTTAGCAGATAATCAATGACATCGAAATGGTAACCTTCCAAGGCATATTGTGCATAGGCGGTCGTAAAAATAATTTTA
>JBCDKV010000535.1:0-4065 GCA_038746215.1 Bacteroidota bacterium
AGATAAGTAGACGGAGGGTTCTAAACAAATCAACAGCATCAACAAATCCTAAGCCTTGAAAAACTTCTGCTGTCTGTGCCGCACAATCAGTAATAAGATACAAATTAAAATGGTGCTAATCGCCATGCCTATTTGTAACCAGACCTCTTGTTCGCGCCGAATTTTACTTTCGATGTAGTAAGGATTGCCAGCGTTGGGCGTGCCCACACCACGTCGAAGGTTCCAGTTTTCTATATCCCCATTGTCGAGCCAAGGTAGGAGTAAAGACATGGTGTAAACCGAATCGGTAGGTAGTAGCTCGTAACTTAGACTATCGACCATCGCACCTTCGTTGGTGAAGAGTTGTAGGCGTTCTTTGTGCTTACTGATACCAAAATCCAAGCCGCTGATAACATTATAGGCATCTGGAAAGACTTGGAAAAACTTACTAGAATCTTCGCATAGGATGATGTAATCATTAGGAGCGATGCTGATGTCTGGCAGTTGAAACTCGTTTTTGCTATCCGTGAATACCCAATTGGCTAGCGATACGGTTTCTTCCGTTCGATTGAATAGCTCTATCCAGTCGCCAGATTTTTTGTTGTTGGCACTCACTTCGTTGATGATAAGTTGCCCTGCTAGCGGATGTTCGTAAGCCTCAAAAACGGCTCTCACATTCACTTTTTGCTGATCCAAGTCCAAATTGAGTACCGTAGGATGCTGCGGTAGCTCACCATTTTCTGGTACATCTATGCCCTCCCAATGCGAAAAGCGATAACCGTAGTTGGGCACTGCTTCTACTTTGACGGGAATATGCTCGAAGTAAATACCTTGGAATGCTGTTTGGAGGTCTAAGTTATCGTTCAATATGATTTTTCCGCCATTCGTACTGTTCAGTTGGATACCAACTTGTGCACCCGTATCGAATCTATCCATCAGGTGCATCCGTACTGCCTTGGGGCGATCTTCAGCAAAGTCATAGAGGAGTTGTACTTGCCTTTCCCACTTATCGCGGTCTAAATTCCAGCGTTGCAACTGGCGATCTATCTCGGGTGCAATCGTTGTGTGTATGTTTTCTATTTTTTGCGTCACCACTTCTTCTTGAAAAGAAGCATTGAGATGATCGGCGAATCGGTTGATGAATTGTTGTTCAAACTCCTTGTTCTCCAATAGCTTACGTAGAATAAAAGTCGTCCAAGCAGGATTAGGCCAAGCAGTGCCGTCGGGTTTGGTGTGAAATTCGAGACTGTTGTTGCGCGCTGCGTAATAATCATGCAGCCCAAATCCCCAATCGGTATCAAAAAGAATCCAACGCCAACGACCCGTCGGTGTTTGCGGACGCCAAAACTTAATGTTGCCACCCGCATCTTGATTATCAAAATAGATTTGCGCAATTTGGTAGTCCATAAAATTATCGACTTCCATCTGACGCTGAACGTATTCATAATTACTAGGTATGGATAGCGGATTGCGTCGCATAAAGTCCAGCATGGCATTGTAGTGTCGGTCTGAACCTAGTTTTACGATAGCTTGATGCTCCATCAAATCGATGCTATCTTTATTTAGATCATGGTAGTTCGATAAGAAATAGCGATTGATTTTTTCTCGAATATTATAAATCCCCCAATAATCGCCATTGATGTAGACGTGGGAGGGGCGATAGTCTTGTTTTTCTATATCCCAATCTGATACCAAATCCGTCATCAGTCCATCGCGGAAATGTGTTTTACCGAAATCGCTACCCGAATTGCGCAGTACCAAAAATTTGAACTTTTTATCGCCTTCCGTTCCAAATATTTTGTGCCGAATCCGCCTTTTGCCGTAGCGATCTCTTGCCACCACCGTCATCGACTTTTGCGGAAACAATCGACTAAACCCACCAAAAAGTCTAAAGCCAGCACCACTATTGAAAACACATTTACCATTGGATTCGTAAATTTCGCAGTGCATGGGATATTCTCGGCGCGACCAGAAGTTAGCACCTGGCTTCGACCAAATGGAATCTATCGGGTTTTTACCCTCCATGAATAGCCCATAATCAGGATCGAATAAACGCCACGGCTCTATAGATAGGGAGACCGTAGGTAAGTCGGTAGCAGGTTCACCAATAAAATAGGTTTCGCCTTTTAATTTGCTTTTTTCGTTGCCAATTATCGCAATTGCTCGAACAACTGTCGATTTTTTTAACAATAATGGCTTTTTATAGTAACTTTTTTTGCTCGTTGGTGTTGAACCATCAATAGTATAGTATATATTTGCACCATCTTCAGATAATAGTTCCAGTACAACAGCTTCGCTAAAGAAGCCGCCCCGTTGCGAATACTTTAAGGAAATAGGACGAGGTTTCGCATCATTTTGCCCTATAAGGACTCCTCCCCACAGTGATACAATGAAAATATAAATTAACTGCTTCAATAATATCGGGTTGTTAGCACTTGTTGGAAATTTTCATAAACTGACTAATCAGCAGTTTGTGGTTCTGACAAAGTGAAAAATTAGTTGCATAATTGGATACAAAACTCATTTTTTATGCAGTCAGCTGAAAAATATGAGCCAAATCAATGCTCCAAATGACTACTTAGCTCCATAAAAACAGCAACACACTAAACCGCTTTTCTTAAATACACTAGACAAATCACTTTTCTATCAATGACTTATAAAACGGTATTTTTATAACGTGCAATACGCTATAGGTTACATATTTCAATTCAAATTGTGTAAAGTCGTTGAATTAGTGATAAATTATGATGATATTTGCGCAAATTCGCTGTAAATCATCAAATTTGTGAAAATTTTTCACAAGGTCTAGCCCTGACTATTTTTTAATTATACAAATATTTTTAGAATTGGACGATTGGCAAACTAGATTAAATGAGTACCGCTCCTACTTGCAAGTGGAGCGATCTTTTTCCGAAAACACCGTAGAGGCTTACATGAGAGACAACCGTAAGCTCGTACAGTTTTTCGAGGAGAAAGAAATGGATGTAAAGCCAGAAGACGTCACGAAGGAGCAACTTGAACAATTTGTGAAGTGGATTGCAGATTCTGGACTAGGAGCAAATTCTCAAACGAGAATCATCTCTGGTATCCGAGCATTCTACAAGTTTCTTTTAGTGGAGGACAAAGTAGATGACGATCCAACCGCACTGTTGAAAAGACCTAAGTTGGAGCGCAAAATTCCAGCAGTTTTAGCAGTCGAAGAAGTTCAAGCCATGCTAGATACCTTCGATGTAAACTCTACTTACGGAATGCGAAATCGAGCTATGCTAGAGACCTTATATGCTTGTGGTCTTAGAGTGAGCGAGTTAATCGACTTGAGAATGACTAATCTTTTCTTTGACGAGGGATTCATTAAAGTGATCGGAAAAAACGACAAAGAGCGAATGATCCCAATTGGAGAAATCGCCATCCAACAGATTCAGCATTACTTAGATAATGTTAGAAGTAAGCAGGAGAACATTCAGCCAAGCTCAGAAAACATTGTATTCTTGAATCACCGTGGTTCAAAGTTGACACGTGTGATGGTGTTTAAGATTGTAAAAGATGCTGCCAAAAATGCAGAAGTCGAAAAGAATGTAAGTCCACACACCTTGAGACATTCTTTCGCTACACATCTCGTGGAAGGAGGTGCTGATTTAAGAGCAGTACAGGACATGCTTGGGCATGAATCTATCACGACTACTGAAGTTTATACACACATGGATAAGGAGTTCTTAAGAGAAACTATTCTGCTGTACCATCCTAGACATAAAAAGGAGGAGACAGTCGTTAGTTAAGGAACAAGTCAAAAATAACTTTATTCATGTCTCGTTCCTGAGCACTGTTATCCGAATAGCCTCTCTGTGCATTTTCTTGATGTATGAGAGGCTATTCACAAACACCCAAAAGTACCCAACTTATTAGACAATTAATATAATGCATTAGCTTGTAGCTCTCAGCAGGTTTTGTAGCCAAATGGAATAAAGTTTCCAAAAAAGTTTGTAACTTTGTAATGTATGGTACAGCAAGAAGCAAATCTGGTTAACTTTCAATAACTGCCTCATTTAAATGCACATAGTTCTTCGTTTAAAAAGATTCACTTGCATA
>JBCDKV010000536.1:0-4051 GCA_038746215.1 Bacteroidota bacterium
AAAGCACTTGAGATCGCGCAACAAGTATGCCCAGAGGGTTTTTATGGACGGAAACACAAATTTTAACTTATTTTCTCCAAAAAAATAAGTTGGAATTTGTGTTTCCGTCCGAAGAGAATTATGGAGCATACTTGTTGCTTAATTTCATTGTATTTACTCAGGCTATTTTCGAGTAAAATGTTAACAAAACTGAGACTTAGTACAGCCCTAATCAGGAATGAAAAAACAATACCTCCTAATTTTTGGAGCAGATCTCTTGCGCCTAAATTTCCTCAGAGCGCCTCACCGTAAACCTGCTATGCTTAAGTTTTTTTGATAAAATTTGAAAACAAAATCGCTAGCTCAAAAACCTAAATTCATTATTTCATCATTCCCTGGTACAAGCTTCGTTTAAGCCTCACAAGAAAAAATACAAAGCATTCCCCATCCATTTCAGCAAAAAATATTATAATTGCGCAGGTTTATGACACAAATGAGCAAACATGATAAAATGTTTTAATACCAAGACCATTGAAATGTGAGCAAGTTGTAAAAGTCACTAATTGATTGTATAATTCGATTGTACAATTCATAAATACACCAATTAGACCCTAGTTATCATCATTAAGTAGATGATCAATAAGTTAATTTTTGAGACTATAAAAAAGACAAACAAAGATATTTTCGTGCTAAAACAAATCGAGAAATGAAGATAGTTATCAACCTAATCCTACTATTAATTGCAATTGCACTAGGCTTTATATTGGTCAATAGTATTAAAGAACCCATTGCTTTTCAGGAGACTAAAGACAAGCGCCGAGAAGCCGTCGTCAATCGCTTGATGGATGTACGTAGAGCGCAAGAAATGTATCGGGACATAACGGGTACTTTTGCTCCCAATTTTGATACGCTAAAAGACGTATTACAAAATGGCAGGTTTACGATTGTAAAAATCGTGGGGGACGAAGATGATCCAGAAAACCCAACGGTTTCTAGAGATACCTCTTACAAACCCGCCATTGACTCTGTGATGGCGATGGGACTCAATCTGGACTCGCTCGCACATGTTCCTTATTCCAATGCGACGTTCAAAATCGAAGCAGATACCTTAACCTACCAGCAAACCTTGGTGAGCGTGGTAGAGGTCGGTACGCAATGGTCTACTTTTATGGGCAAATATGCAAGTAGAAAGTACGCTAGATACGATAATACCTACGATCCAGGTGCGGTACTCAAGTTTGGCGATATGAACTCTCCCAAACTAGCAGGTAACTGGGAATCCAAATAATTTAGTTAATTCCTTGGACTATTGAGTGTAGTAAAAGCAACCATAAATGATGAGCTTTTTAGTCAGAAAAAAGCGCATCAATATCAGCTGTCTGTTCTGGTAGGAGCGGACAGCTTGTTGTATTTGGTGCATGACCAAGACATGCGGATTCTACTGCTCAAAACCTATACTTTCGACTCGACGGCTGCTTCTACTTCGTCCAATTCAACTGCTGCATTAGAGACTTTATCCAAAGATCGTTTCTTACAACTAGCTTATCGCGAAGTTAAAGTAGCTCATATTTCTCAGAAGAGAGCTTTTGTGCCAAACAGACTTTATCATCCTGATCAAAAGCGAATCTATTTAGATCACGTCGCGCAGGTATTGAAACACGAAGCGGTACGGTCTGATGATTTGAGTTTGTTGCGATCCCAAAATATCTACACCTTAGACCAGTCTATTCTCAATCGCACGCAGCAACTGTTTCCGAGATCGAAACATTTTCACATCACTTCTGCATTGTACCTTGGCTACAGAAATTGTTGCTTATCGAATGCTGCGAATCTATTTCTCAATCTCCGAGATCAGACGATTCAGCTTTTCCTGTTTCAAGGACAAGAACTGCTTTTTGCCAATGCAATGTCCATCCAATCGCCAGATGATGTCGTTTATTATGTCTTGATGGTCTTCAATCAGTACAATCTTTCTAAGGACAAACAGCTACTACAAGTCTCTGGTGATCTGCTCGAAAATTCAGACTATCATCGCGCTTTGTATCGCTACATCAGATATATCAAACCGACCGCCTCCTCCGTCAACTACACTTACAGCGAAGCCAACCGTCGGCAACTGGAAAAACACCACTTTTTCGATTTGATGAGTGTCGCGCTTTGTTCCTAAAGCTTATTAAGAGCTTGTTTGGAGCAAAACTTGAAAAAGTAATGGTTATTTCAAATCAATCGTAAAGGTGAGCCGTTTTGGCTGGATTTGTCAAGGGTATATAAACGGCTTCCTGCCCCACAGACCATTTCCGAGCCGCCCTTGACAAAGTCATCCAAAACACTCAGTAGTAGCTTACGATTTCAAAAACCATGAATTACGAACTATCTTAAAAACTCGTCCAGATTTATTGAACCACCTCATTCTAATCCTATTGAACGAGTAGGTAAATTTATCCAACTCTAGATGTTTATTTTATAATGACGTCCCCAAAAATTAGTGCTGTGCGACCTATGCTACCGCCGCCACATCCGCTCTAATTTTATTCAAAGCAGAACCCGCACGCACCCAATCAATTTGCGCCTGATTGTAGGTGTGTGCTACTTCAAAGCGAGCTTCCGTACCATCGGCGTGGTGCAAAACAATAATGAGATTTTGATTAGGCGACATAGCCTCAAAACCTTCGATACTCACCTGATCGTCTTGTCGTACTTTGTCGTAGTCGGCTGGCTGGACGAAGGTAAGGGCTAACATACCTTGCTTCTTCAAATTCGTTTCGTGGATACGTGCAAATGATTTGACGACTACTGCCTGTACGCCCAAAAAGCGGGGTTCCATAGCAGCGTGTTCTCTGGAAGAACCTTCGCCATAGTTGTCTTCTCCGAACACAATTGTGCCGATGCCCGCTGCTTGATACTTACGCGCAGAATCGGGTACAGCTAAAAATTCTGCTTTGGCGGGATCGTCCACATAATTGGCGACGCTGTTGGCTTTTTCGTTGAAGTAATTAATTGCCCCGATAAAGCAGTTATTGGAAATATTTTCGAGATGACCACGATATTTTAGCCAAGGACCTGCCATAGAAATATGATCGGTCGTACATTTTCCCTTTGCCTTCAGCAGTACACGCATTTGCTGCAAATCTTCGCTTTGTATGGGGACGAAAGGCGTAAGTAGTTGCAAACGATCCGATGTTGGATTAACGACTACTTCCACGCCGCTGCCATCTTCCATGGGTGGAATGAAACCCGCATTCTCCACATCAAATCCCGACGGCGGTAATTCAAACCCACTCGGTGGATCAAGTTTAATTTCCTCTCCTTTGTCATTGGTGATGGTATCCGTAATGGGATTGAAGCCTAGTTTTCCAGATAGGGCAATAGCAGTCACCAATTCGGGTGAACCAACGAAGGCGTGGGTATTGGGATTGCCATCGGCTCGTTTAGAAAAGTTGCGATTGAAAGAGTGAACAATGCTGTTTTTTGGCGCATTTTTGGGGTCGCTGTATCTTGCCCACTGCCCGATACAAGGCCCGCAAGCATTGGCGAAGACCACTGCGCCCATTTGCTCTAAGGTATCTATCAATCCATCGCGCTCGACCGTAAAACGAACTTGCTCAGAACCTGGCGTGATGGTGAGCTGTGATTTGGGTTTAATGCCTTTGGCAACGGCTTGTTTGGCAATGGAAGCCGCTCTGGAGATGTCTTCGTAAGAGGAGTTGGTACAAGAACCAATTAGGCAATATTCTATATCAATTGGCCAGCCATTTTTAGTAGCTACTGCGCTCATTTCAGAGATAGGCGTTGCTAGATCGGGTGTGAAAGGTCCATTCAAGAGCGGTTCGAGGGTAGAAAGATCAATTTCTATGAGTTGGTCAAAATACTCGGCTGGATTTTCGTAGACCTCAGGGTCGCCCGTTAGGTGTTCCGCTATTTCATCTGCCAAATCAGCGATTTCTGCCCGATCCGTCGCACGTAGGTATCGACTCATGGATTCATCGTAGCCAAAGGTAGAAGTAGTCGCACCGATCTCTGCCCCCATATTGCAGATGGTGCCTTTGCCTGTGCAAGACATTTTACGTGCGCC
>JBCDKV010000537.1:0-4044 GCA_038746215.1 Bacteroidota bacterium
GCGCATTGAGTATAGGGATATCGAGTTAGTCTACAGCAACGGTGAATTGAAAGTAGGTTCTATGACAGCTTATTTCAAAGGAATGAATAGAAGGTATAATGTAAGTTCTTGAGAGGACAGATCGAAAGATAGACTTTTGGTCAGTGGTTAGACTGCTGGATATTAGGGCAAAATAAGAGCTTGTTTGGAAATTGATAATCGGTCTGCAAACGGCTCTTTTTCCGTTACTCGGCGTTAAAAAAAGTGGTTAATTATCTAGATAAGCTCCCATTTTTTGTCTTGATTAACGAAGAAACAGCTCGTTTTCGATTCAAAGATCAAAATCCAAACAAGCTCTAAACCGCAAAGGCATATATCTCTAAAGTGCAAGTATCAAGTGCAAGTGCAAACTTTTACAAGTATAGACTACTGGACATTCTAGACTACAAAAGAAAAGAAAAACAGATTACATAGCTACACTAGCCACTTTTCTTAGTGTTTCTAAGTGTACTTAGTGTTTCAAATTTGTGTTTTGTCTAGTAGTCTACGCTCAAATACCAAACAACACTTTTTCTCCAAAAAACCTCCACAAATTTTTACAAGACACTATGTTTTTTTACCAGCAATATAAAAAGCACGCCAAGCCCATTTTTAAACCGCCAACCTTTAGGCTGTTCCTCCTTTTTATGCTTGCACTATTCATTGTAGCAGTGCCTAGTCAGGCACAGCGCATTGAGCAAGATAAGGACTTGTATGGTGCAAGTTTAAAACAGATTGTACAGGCAGGAGACGAAGCTTTTCAGATAGATAAGGACTACTACACTGCCATGCGACGCTACCAAAATGTACTAGAGTTGAAACCTGGCGAAGCACACTATGTGTACAAATACGCAGAAGCGGCTCGATTGGCTAAGTCCTATGATATTGCAGAAGCTAATTATACGGACTTGCTGTACATTAGGAAGAAAAATACTTTTCCACTCACTAGATTTTGGTTGGCTCAGATCAAGCAGATGTTGGGTAAATATACGGACGCTATTGTGCTGTACGAGACATTCATCCAAAACCAACTTGGGAATGAAAAAGTTGGCAGCTACTATCTGAATCGTGCTAGACGAGAAAAGGTAGCCTGCGAATGGTCGAGAGACGAAGCCAAACCACAAGAAAACGTTGCCATTCAGCCCATGGGAACAGCAGTGAATACGCCAAATAAGGAATTTGCTGCCTTCGAGTTGGGAGATACGCTGTTCTATTCTTCCATGAATTTTCTGAAAGAAGAAGAAGTCACCAATCGCCCTTACTCAAAAGTGATGTATTCCGTTGGCGGTGAAAATGGGAAAGTACTTGAAGATGATGTGAACACTACGGATCAGCACGCCGCAAATTTGACCTACAATGTGGATAGAACCATCAAAGCCTTCACCCGCTGTGACTACCTGACCGAGTACTCCACCGAGATTCGCTGCCAAATCTACCTCCAGCGGAAAAAGTACAATGGTACTTGGTCAACGCCTAAAGCACTGCCAAAGCAAATTCAGAACCCCCAAAATAACTATACGCATCCAAGCATTGGTCGGCATGACGATGATGAGCAGGATTATTTGTATTTCGTCTCAGATCAAGCAGGTGGAAAAGGTAAACTGGATATTTGGGTGCTACCACTACTGACAGACGGCAGCTATGGAACGGCAAAAAATTTAAGTAGCGTCAATACCATAGAAGATGACATCACCCCTTTCTTTCATCATGCTACCCAAAGTCTATATTATAGTACGGAGGGACGCAAAGGATTCGGTGGCTTTGATATTTTCAGGACACTCAAAGGTAAAACCGATTGGCTGGAAAGTGAAAACCTTGGAAGCCCTGTGAACAGCAGTTTGGGCGATATTTCATTTAGTTTGAACGAAGCAGGCGATAAGGGCTATTTTGCTTCCAATCGCAAAGGATCAACTTACCTAGAAAAACGCTTTGAAAGCTGCTGCGACGATCTTTATCGCGTAGCATTTGACAACAAAGTCAATTTGATTGCCCAGACTTTCGATGCTGGATTATTGACGCAATTGGAAGGAGTAAGCGTGAAGTTGTCAGAGCTTCGCCAAGACAGTAGCCTATTTTTAGTAGACCAATTAACAAATCCAACGAGCAACGATTTTGCATTCACCCTCGAGCGTGGAAAAACCTATCAAATCGTGGCAGAAAAGCCCACTTACACCCAATCAATAACGAAGCTGATCGTTCCGATGGATGCGCCCAGCACTATTGAGAAAGACTTATATCTAAGCCCCATTCAATTGGACTTGCAAGTACTGGTCTACGATTTGGAAGAAGAAACGCCGCTTTTTGCTGCCACGGTTCAAATACTGGAAGCGCAAGAAGATGGAACGAAGCAAATGATAGCAGAGCAATTCAATGAGACTGGAAACGATTTTTTCTTTAACCTACAAGCCAATAGAAACTATACGATTCACGCCATTAAGGAAGGTTACGAACCCGTACAAGACCTCAGTTTGAGTACCGTAGATGTGCAAGCGGCAGAGACTTTTTTAGCAGAATTGTACATGAAACGCATCTCGTTTGCAGACTACTTACCGCTAGCCATTTACTTTGATAATGACTATCCCGACGTGGATTCCAAACGTGCAGATACCGATACCGACTACGCAGAAACTGTAGACGATTACTTATCCAGAAAAGAGGAGTACCAAATGCTTTTCAACGAACCTTTGGACGAAGAAGAAGCCTTCCTGACTGCGCAGCGGTACGAACAATTCTTTGAACGAGAAGTGAAAAAGGGCTACGAAGATTTGATACAATTTGCAGAGGCTTTGACGATGTTTTTGAGGGCGGGCAATGAAATCTATTTACAACTAAAAGGTTATGCCAGTCCACGAGCAGAAGATCGGTACAATTATAATTTGAGTACACGCCGAATTAGGAGTATTGAGAACTTTTTCAGGAGCTACGAAGGCGGTATTTTGATGCCCTATATCTACAATGGACAACTGAGTTTTGAT
This sequence comes from Bacteroidota bacterium, assembly GCA_038746215.1. Classification (GTDB taxonomy): domain Bacteria; phylum Bacteroidota; class Bacteroidia; order Chitinophagales; family Saprospiraceae; genus JAAUTG01. The sequence goes on from JBCDKV010000537.1 coordinate 2,994, forward strand.
CCTACGCCTTATGGTGAAAGCACCACTTATTTTTTCAACGATTCGCTGGAAGATGAAAGAAATTCTATTTACAGCATTGGTGCTTCTTTGGAGCGGCGCGTCGAAATTTTGCAAGCGAGCGTAAGGGTAAATGAAGAAAACAGTTTGGATTTAGGCAAGAAAACGATGGGGAATAGGTGAGCATAGATTTATGTTTCTTGCCAGAAAAGCCTAATATATGGTCGAAAGCCCCTAATGAATACAAAAGAGGTGAGTTTTCATTCAATACCTAGCTCCATTATCTTTCCATTGGTGAGGGTGTGTTACTGATGCACCTCACCATTTTTATTTTACGCTTTTTTATTGAATTGCTGAATGGTCAATATGTGATGAGCAATAATCTATTTTTTTCACAATTAAACATATCAAATTAGTAGTGTGCAAAGGCTCATTTTTTTCCAATATTTTACTTGGAAACAGCCTGAGGCAGTGTCAGAAAATCAAGCAACAAGTATGCTTAGCTAGTCTCTTCGGACGTAAACACAAGTATAAAACCCTTAATTCTAAAGCCTCGTAGAGGCGAACTATAGGTAGGAAAGTCTATTTTTCTTTATCGCAAGCGCCGTAGGTGCGAACTATAGTACATACCTACGGCACTTGATAACATTTTTAGCATTTTTTCTACCCAGAGTACATCCTTAAAGGGATTTTTGGACGTATAAAAATTTGTCGGGGGGGTGATAGAACTTGTGTTTCCGTCCATAAAAAATCTTTGAGCACACTTGTTGCGCGATTTAATGAGGCTTTCTCAGATTTATTTTAAGTATTGCTTCAAACTTCGTACACCCCTAGTAATTATTGACCAAAAAAGTAAAATCAAGTGAATCTGTGCAATAAACAACCCAATAGATAAACGACTCAACAAATAAACAAAGTCTAGCTTTTAACGATTGCGATATTCTTGCGATTGCCATATTTGTAATAGACAAAGAATAAGGCTTTCTTTGCACTTTTTTCATCCCTTCCTAACATGGCAAGAAGAGAACGCAATAAATTTGTAAAGCGCGGAGAA
>JBCDKV010000538.1:0-4038 GCA_038746215.1 Bacteroidota bacterium
AAGATGCCACTCTTTTAACGGAACGGGAATAATTAGACGTGTGTGGCGTTCTGTTTTGCTTGATATTTTACTTGAATGTAGCCCGAGTCGATCTCAGGATTTTTGCTAAGATTCATTCCAAGTATTGCCCACAACTTCGCAAACATATAGAGTTTGTTTGGAGTTTAGTAATTGGTCTGCAAATGGTTATTTTTCTGCTACTCAGCCTTAGAAAATTGCTCATTTATCCAGATAAAATCACACTTTTCTGCCTTGATTAGCAAAAAAATAACTCATTTTCGACTCAAAGACCAAAATCCCAACAAGCTCTTACTAACTGACATTAAATGATAAAAATAGCCATAGCCGACGATCAACGCCTTTTTTTAGAAGGTATGCGTCATATTATAGATGCCTTTGAAGGGATGGAACTCATCATCGAAGCTGAAAATGGACGAATTTTGTTAGAAGCATTCAAAACCCAAGTGCCAGATGTGCTGCTGTTGGATGTGAAAATGCCCGAAATGGATGGAGAAGCCGTCGTCAAACAACTCAAAATAGACTATTCTGAAGTCAAAATCTTGATGCTCAGTATGTACGATGAAGAGCGATTGATGACGCACTTAATGCGTTTGGGTGCGAATGGTTATCTACTTAAAAACGATAGTCCTGATATAGTCAAAGTAGCTATTCAAGCAGTCCATCAAACAGGCTTCTACTTCAATGACCGCCTCTCGAAAGCCATGCTCCAACAGCTACAGTATAAGCAGATGGCTAGTTCTAAATCCTCCATCGCGCACGAAACCCAAATCAGTCCTAGAGAACAAGAAGTATTGGTACTTATTTGCCAAGAACTCACTACTGCCGAAATTGCAAAGCGATTGTTTATCAGCATCCGCACTGTCGAAGGACATCGAAAAAATCTGATGGAAAAAATAGGGGCGAAAAACATGGCAGGTTTGGTGAAGTATGCGGTACGGATGGGTTTAGTGAAATAGAAAAAGCGGCAAGTTGATTAGATAACTTGCCGCTCTACAATCCTTAGAGCTTGTTTGGAGCAGGATTGAACTGTAAATCAGTAGTTTACGGTTCTGGCGAAGAGAATAATAGCGACTTTATCGAGATAAACGAGCGATTATTTTCAAAGTCAGGTTCGGAAAATATTGGTTTACAGGAAGATAGTGCTCCAAACAAGCTCTTAGGTATTCAAAGTGAGTATATTCGGTAATGAAAAAGGCAATTTACTTGGTCAGCACCATTTGCTTGCTATCTACGACGCGACCATCAATGATGAGCTGATAGCGATAATTTCCAGCAGTCAAACTATGCGCTGCTAGCATAATTTGACCTTGACCTGTGCCAGACAATTCGATCTGTTTAATGATTTGACCCTTGGTGTTCGTCACCTGAAGCTGTGCACTTTGTGTACCCTCAGGAATGAAGTATTGAATGGTGGTATTCTCTGTAAAAGGATTGGGCGCATTCTGAGATAAGCTAGCACTGCTGAGTGTTGTTGTAGTCGGATTGGAGGTACTGAGCAAACTATTTACCAAGCCTTCTAATTTTGCTACTTTTTCCTCCAATGCTGCTATGACTTCCTGTTGTTCTTGTACTGCTTTAACCAGTGGAACAACAAATGCTCCGTAGCGCAAGCCGTAAATATCCACTTCGCTTCTTGGCTGATCGACACCACTAAACTCAAAGGAAAGTTCCTCGGCTGCCGCTTCTACTTCCTGTGCGATGAAACCAGTATAGCGCACCTTAGATTTGTCTTTCCAATACTGCTCAAATGGATTTGCTTCGCCTTTTTTAACATCACGATCTTCCCCGAGCTGCTGACCTAATGTTGGTACGTCAAGGTAGTAAGATACAGGGCGCAGTTGTTGGATAAAGGCTAATCCAGGCACGTCTTCTTCTACATTTGTTTTGTAGCGGGCATCGGAGACGGTCGTCCAGTTGACAGTCCCTCGAATACTTTGAGTAGCACTATTGCCTAACACGGCTTGGTGATCCGAGGCAGCAGTAGCTTTAGAGCCAATCATAAGGGAATTGTTAACATTATTGAAGTTTGCTCCCGATCCTTCTCCAATCGCAGTTATGTCGCTACCTGTGGTATTAAAAAAGCCTGCGTCTTCTCCCACGAATGTGTTCCTAGCACCTGTAGTATTCGCAGATCCTGCTGACTGCCCTATGAAAGTATTTTGACTAGCTGTAGTGTTACTTCCACCTGTTCCATCTCCTAAAAATGTATTTTGTTGTCCAATACTATTTGACTTCCCAGCATTAGAGCCAATAAAGGTATTGGCTATTCCATTATTAGAACCTCCAGCCGTAGTATTGTTAACACCTGCATTCCGACCGATAAAGAGATTTCTGGAAGAATTTGCAGAAGCTAAGTCCAATCGCCCATCAATTTTAGCATCGCCATCTACTGAAAAAATAGAGCAGTCCAAAACAATGCATTCCGCTGTAGCTGTAAAGCCCATTCCAGTGCTACCATCTGTCTTTGGACGTAGCATGATGGTCAAAGCACCACTCACATTGCTACAAGAAGCTTCTATCACGCCACCACCTGGTGCATTGCTTGTGCCAGAGCCTCCCACCGAAAAAGCCAATACATCTGCTGCGGTATCTGGTCCATCATAAACGAATAGGGTATCCTCTGCCGCTAAACTATACATGGAAAATGTCAGTCGGACAGATTCTGCATTATCATCGGGTGTAATGGTTTCCGCTGGATTATCACCAGGATTATCGGAGTAGAATGGAGAGCCTTGACTCTCGACAGTATCTCCACAGCCACTTTGTGCAGTTACAATCGAACAGACAGAAAAGACCAAAAGCAATGAAAAAGTGATTCGAAGCAGTGTGTAAATCTTCATTTTACAAATAATTAGTGTTGTATAAAAAATGGATGTCCCTACAAATGTAAAGTCCACTTTATACCGCACCAATCGCTCAACGCAGAAACCCACTTAACGGGAAATAAAGTCTTTTAATGGGAAATGAGGACGCTTTGCTATTTAATTTAGTCAGGCAATCACTGAAAGCTCGACTTTAGCCATTGACAGTTGGCATTTAGCTATTAGCCGCTAGTGTTAATTCTAAGTTCATAGTTCCGTCCGAAGGGACTTGCTGAGCATACTTGTTGCTCAATTTTCTTGCATCGACTCAGTCCGTTCTCGAATAAAATGTTGAGAAGAATGAGATTTCGTACACGACTAATTAGTAATTGAAGCTAGGCACTTATCATGCAAGCTTACGATTGCCTGATTTTTAGCCTAATCAGTTGGCACTTATTAGGACTTATTCACAAATTGCGAAATAAAAATGTGGATAACTGAAGTATGAAATCCAGCAGATGCACATAAAAATGCGCGAAATGGAAAGCACTCTAGTACATAACAGCGTATTTACGGACACAATAGGGAGAAATAATCGGTTAGAAGGATGAATGGCTCGTCAGATTTCAACATTTTTCTAGGGTTTTCCACAAAAGCTTTGTGTGTAAATATCGCTTTTGTGGCTTGCTGTTTTGATTTTATGGTATAAACTATATTTAAGATACTGATAATAAGTTGCTTAAAACTTTTTTTGTAGCGTGTTGTTGTGATGGCGAAAGTGAAAAGTTGGACTTTATTTTAAGGAAAAATTTGCAAAACAGCTAATAATTTCGGAACTTTACCAATCGGTAAAACGTAAGTCACATATAAGCACACAGTTAGACGATCAATGATACACTAAGAAGCCCATCAGAAATTCAAGATCGTAAACTCGTAAACATAACAATCGTACTAAAGTATAGTGGGAATAACTCCAAAGTGAAGAAATAGGAAAAGCTTAGTCATAACACTTTCTCTTGTATATAGATACAGGTGTGCTTTTTTAAGAAACAGGCAGGAAAAAATCTCAATAATCTTTAACAGCAGTACAAATAGATTGTAGATCAATATCAAAACAGCAGCACTAATGGGATACAAAGTAATCATCGCAGGTCAGCTAGACTTCCACAATGCGCGGAGCTACCAGAAGACCATAGAAATGTGTAAGCACAAAATG
>JBCDKV010000539.1:0-4021 GCA_038746215.1 Bacteroidota bacterium
CTATTTGATGTTTGGTCCCAATCCTAAAGCAAGCAATCGCTACTTACTATTAGCTTCTGAATGGAAAAAAAGAGGCGGTATGGTCACGTACGGCGGCAAACGCTATCGAGTGGATAGTGATGATGCTTATGCTACTTTAATGGTCGATTTGCGAAAAGTCCGAAAGGTGTCTGTTAAGTCTCGGACGGCGGGCGGACGAAAAGTGAACTAGTTTTTGTAGTGGGTTATTAGTGATAAGATATTTGCGAAAATCTTGTGAAAAGTTATCCAGTAACAGGAAGTTACTGGATAACAGGTAAACTTCAAGGATTACCGAGCAGCTAGTAACAGTAGGCTCGGCAATCCTAAGGGCTTACCGATCCAATGTGGGTAAATTCTAGTCTTAGAAGAGTAGCTGAATAAACAATTCAACAAATCAACAAAAAATCCAAATGCAGTATAACCTACTGCTTGACAAATGTCTTTGCGCGACCATCGGCAGTGCGTATAAAATAAGTTCCTACGGGCAAATCATTTACATTGATTGCTAACGTATTCCAAGTATTCCTCTCCAAGACTGGTGATAGCTGTATCAGTACTTTTCCGTATAAGTCGGTCACTAAAACAGTTGCATCTGCTGCTGTCCCATAAATTTTTAGATTAATGATACCTTCCTCCCCAACTGGATTTGGATATACCAATAAATCTGCTACACTTGCTTCAATACGAGCAGTCTGTATGTTAGAATAGCTGTACGTGCCGTCCGTATCTACTTGCTTCAAGCGATAGTAATAAGTCTGATTTTTGAGCGCATATACATCCGAAAATTCATAATGGTGCTGCGTGAGCGTTGTGCCTTGTCCTTTTTGTTCGCCGATTTTTTTGAAGGTTTTAGCATCTTCACTGCGTTCAATTTCAAAATGACTGTTATCGATCTCACTTGCAGTCGTCCAGCCGAGTACAATCGCCTCTTTTTCCGCCTTAGCTTGAAAAGCCAATAATTCGACGGGTAAGAGGTCTCCCGTTATACTAACATTAAGATCGTTTTTAGCATATTGATCGTACTGATTCGCGGCAGAATTGGTCATGCCCGAAGCCAGAAAATAATGCGTTCGATAGATATTGAAAAAGGAAGCATTTGCCGCACATTCCATAGCGCTAGGAAGATTATTTGCATTATTGTAGCGAGGATCGGTGCATTTATCGGTACGTAAAGTGAACCCACTCGAACCAAAAGCCTGTCCATCTCCTGTACAATCGTGAGCAGGACTTGTACCGTCATCATCGTAATAGGTGCTGACCGTGAAAGTGGGATTGGGAAGTCCAGTTTCGTAATCAAAAGCGATTACCAAAGCGCCTGGATTACCGTCGTAATACGCCCAGTCGGTTGCACCACCACCAATGTTGCCACCATTACCGCCGACAGCATCGGAAGAGCCACTGCGATGATAGGTCAGTTTACCAGAGGCATTAGGGTTCATATCGTAAACATCATTGAAACCATTCGCTGGATGCAATCTGAAAAACACATCGTAGTCTACTCGGCAAGCTGTTGCGAGGATATTGAGATGCGTAAAGGGTCCACTAGCCGTTCCCATTACGCCCCGGATGGCTCGAATTGGTCCGTCAATGGCGCACATATGCCCTCCTTCCGAATTAGAGAAGCGGTCTTCTGTAGAAGTACAAGAGCCTTTGTTGATAAACAACTGATGGCGGTCTAGTAAGTCGGTGTTGTCAGTACCCGTCTTCATTTTCAAGACATCTTCTGTCCATCTTCTGGAAAAACCCAATTCGTAATTACTAGTGCTAATGACGGAATTTTCAGGATTTGCAGTAGGATCATCTAGGACACATTCCTTGTAATTGGTGAGATAATTGTTGGCGTAAGTAAAATTATAGCTAACGTAATCTACTCCTGCTGCTTGATCTAAGCCGCCACTTTGGGTAAAAACGTAGATATAGCCTAGGATGGCATTGCTGGAAAGTGGTTCTTGAATCGCTATTTCGCAGAGCGATCCCGATTGTGTTCCTGCTGGATAGGTATTGCCCGTGCGCATTTCTCCCGCATCGCTGACCATTAATACCAATTCATCGTCCGCATCAAAGTTCGGATTGGTATCTGCTCCTACGTGCGTTTTAGGATCGGCATAAAATAAGACATTCCACGCAACATTTCGAGTAGAAGTCCATAGGCATTCTCTTCCATTTGCTCGGGTCGCTGCTAGCTCAGCAGGATCGTAGGGCGAAGAAACGTCTAGGGAAACACGCTCGTCAATTTGTACTGGAATTTGCGCCCATCCACTAGTGGCTGTGTATTTAAAAGCGACGATGTCATCGGGATTTTCGCCCAACATACAGGATATATCTACGCCAGAAATGACAAGTGGATCACAATTTCGATCTTGCGCGATAGATTCTTGGAAGCTAGTAAAGCATAACAGTAGTAGTAGTACGAGTGTGGGTAAGTGGTGCATGGCTTGTATCATTTAGTGTCTAAAAGATCATATTTGGAGCGTACTCCAAGCATAATCATAGGTAATTACCAGATTTTGAGCAAAAATAAAATAATTTTTGATTTCAAAATCTAGTAACCACCTTTGTTTAGGAATGAAAAATGAATAAACGCTAAGAGTTTGACGTAGGTATTTTTTCTATTATCAAGGCATGAAGGAATGTAAGTTCCTGAACCCGAAGGGATGGGTGGCTAGGCATAGCCTTAGCTAAGACGAGGCTTTTCAACATTCACGTAGTGGTGCAAAGCAGAAAAGATTAAGTATCTTTTCAACGAAGTGAACCGCTAGCGGATGGGATGCCTAAAGAAAAAGAGCAAGTCAAGAATTAGCAGTTATTTAATTTTCATTTCTTGAAAGGGTTTTGACACTATCGAAATAATTAGCCAATGAATCCTGAGCTTATTAAACGAATAAGCAGTTCAACAAATCAACAAAGATGGAAATGAACTTTTTTATCCCATACGCAGCATATTTGCATTACTTTGCAATCAATGCCTCTTGTTCCAAAGCCTTCAAATCTCTAATGAGCAAACGTCGGCGGTTGAAATCTAAGATACCTTTGCGTTTCAAATTGTTGAGTACCGTAGTGACCGTTTGACGAGAAGACTTGGTGAGTACCGCGATGTCTCTATGAATGTAAAAATTCCAAATGACGTGTTCGTAGCCTAGTCGCTGTCCGCGTTCTTTCATTTGGCTGAGCAAAAATTTAATGATTCTTTGGCGTGAAGTGAGCGATAGCAGTCCTTCAAAGTGCTGTTCTAGTCTTTCTACTTTAGAAAAAAGCTGCTTTAATACAAATTCGTTGAACACCAAATTCGTGCGCATCAATTCTTTGACCGTAGTGATCGGTAAACAAGCAATTACGGTGTCCATCAAAGTTTCTGCGTAGGTGTAGGAAGTTGCGGTTTGACTCAATTTTTCCAAGCCAAAGGAATCACCTGCTTGTAGCAAGAAAAAAGAAGGGATTTCCCCTTGCTCATTCTCTTTTCCAATTTTCACTTGTCCTTCCAAAACGAAATAAACTTGTTGTGCATTCGCAGGCTCAACGAAAGTATGTTTCTTTGGATAGGTCTTAGCCATTTGTCTAAGTAGACCCTCAATTTGATCTGAATGATTCAATTGAAACAATCGAAGGTCTTTATGATTATTATTTTTAATGGATGGCTGGTGGTCGTAGCTGAACGTAAGTGGCTTCATAATCTCTGTTTTCTTATTTATCTTGCGTAACCTGAATTACTTAATAAATATCCAAATATTCGTCTACAAAATTAGGCGAAGTGTATTACAAGCGACTCACGGAAAGTTCACAAAAGTATCACGGCAGTAGATTTTCATCATAGAAATATGATTTTCAGTGATTTATTCAATCCAACTCCCAATTATTCGTTTTCAAACTGTCGGTTTTCGGACAAATTCAATGCTTCCAAATATCTATAAGTCTGTCTGCTAAGCTCGACTTTAGCATTTTGCTATTAGCTGTTGGCTTGGTTCGCAAGTAATTATAAATCAGTACGATAAATTTACTCACA
>JBCDKV010000540.1:0-4019 GCA_038746215.1 Bacteroidota bacterium
CGTCCCATTTACGGCATTACGATTGATGGCATGATGGAGCATTTCGTCAGTCCGATTGGTCGTTTGAGGCGATTCGATACAGAATTTGGGCTGCAATTTCCCCTTCGCAAAAACAATAGTAATCAACTGCGCATTTCTTATCAGTGGGATATTTTGCGTTGGCGCGACAATGAAGTACAACGAGTCATTACGGGTCAGCATCATTTGAACCTTGCTTTGCTGGTGCGTATGATTTGAAAATATACCTACATGAAGTTTTGGGTAATGCCTGCGATAAATTCTAGCAAAGCACTTTAGATCGCACAACAAGTATATTTGCTACTCATTCGATCTGTCTAATCCGTGTTCCCATCCTGAAATCTAATAAGTATCTGAATTAAAAATCACCAAATAAAATGTCAAACAATAGCACAACATTTAAAGCTCTAATCGACGAAAAATACCAATTCAAAGGCGAAAGCATCATCCTTGGCGGTGCGATGCTAGAAGGTGAAGCGATCACCAATGCTTTTGTAAAAGTACCACTGAAAACATTGAATCGGCACGGACTGATTGCTGGTGCGACGGGTACGGGTAAAACCAAGACCTTGCAAGTGATTGCAGAGCAGCTTTCTAATGCAGGCGTTCCCTCGCTGTTAATGGACATCAAAGGTGATTTGAGCGGTATCGCCGTACCGAGTGAAGGACATCCCAAGATCGACGAGCGACACGAAAAAATCGGCTTCCCTTTTGAGGCGGGTAGTAGTCCAGTGGAATTCTTGTCGCTTTCAGGCGATAAAGGACTGCGTTTGCGTGCAACTGTTACCGAGTTTGGAGCGACGCTTTTTTCTAAAATCTTGAACCTGAATGATACGCAGAGTGGTATCGTGGCGGTCGTTTTTAAGTATTGCGATGATAATAAGCTGCCACTTTTAGATTTGGAAGACTTCAAAAAAACCTTACAATACATTACCAACGAAGGCAAAGAAGAGGTACAAAAAGAATATGGGCGGATTTCCTCAGCTTCTGTCGGGGCAATTACGAGAAAGCTATTAGAATTAGAACAGCAAGGTGCGGATATGTTCTTTGGCGAACCTTCTTTTGATGTCAATGATTTGGTACGCACAGCAGATGGAAAAGGGATGGTGTCTATTTTGCGACTCACCGATATACAAGATCGTCCCAAGCTTTTTTCGACCTTCATGCTGCAACTGCTAGCGGAAGTTTACGCCACTTTTCCAGAGGCAGGTGACCTAGAAAAGCCAAAGTTGGTGTTATTTATAGATGAGGCGCATTTGGTATTTGAGGAAGCATCTGGCGTATTGCTAGACCAAATCGAAGCTATCATTAAACTCATTCGCTCCAAAGGCGTTGGCATCTTTTTCATCACCCAAAATCCTGCCGATATTCCAAATGATGTGCTGGGACAATTAGGAATGAAAGTACAACACGCCCTGCGAGCTTTCACCGCCAAAGATCGCAAAGCCATCAAATTGGCAGCGCAAAACTTTCCAGAATCTGAGCATTACGAAGTCGATGAACTACTGACGCAAATGGGTATTGGAGAAGCTTTAGTCACGGTTTTGAACGAAAAAGGTATTCCCACGCCGCTTGCGCATACGCTCCTTCGCGCTCCCCAATCGCGCATGGATGTCTTGACAGATAAAGAAATTAAAGATATCATCAAGGTGTCTGATCTCTACGAAAAGTACAGTAAAGCAATCGACCGCGAGAGCGCACACGAAATATTGAGCAAGAAAATCGAAGCCGCCCACGAAGCAGAACACCAAGCAGAACTGGAAAAGCAGCAAGCAAAAGGACGCAAGACCAGTACTCGATCGAGGAGGGAAAAAAGCACCTTGGAAGAAATTTTGGACAGCCGTGCGAGTCGCGAAATTGGGCGGACACTTTCTCGTGAATTGACGCGTGGACTGTTGGGTGCTTTGGGTATCAAGACGACTCGAAGAAGGAGCAAAAACAGTTGGTTTTAAGTATGCGTCAAAGCAATTTCAGGGAAACCCGCCAGGACTTAGCTAGTCGTTTGTCTGATATTCAAACACATCGGCATCCTATTGCGCTCTTGCTCGATCAAGTGCAGGATGAGCGCAATGTAGCTGCCATGTTGCGGTTAGCGGATGCAGCACGCTTGGAAAAAGTATTCCTTTATCAGCAAGCTGCCCACCAATGGAAGGGTAAAAAACTAGAACGTATCGCTCGTTCGACGCAAAAATATGTCTCTTTTGAGCAAATTGATACAATTGAATCCTTGGTAGCAGATTACCATTTTCTTGCCGTAGAAATCACCGATCAAAGTGTTGCGTACCATCAATATCAGCCACCCAACAAGAAGTTACTACTCATACTAGGTAACGAGAAATATGGTGTTTCTAAAGAATTATTGGAATTAAGTCAAGCTGCTGTTCATATTCCCATGTATGGTATTAATACGTCCATGAATGTTGCTATGTCAGCGGCTATTGTTAGCTATCATTTGGTGCATACGATGGGTGGGGGATAGCTTTGTAGAAATTTGTGTTTCCGTGTATAAAACCCTTTAAGCATAGTTACTGCGTGATCTCAGAAGCCTTACTAGGACTTGTTCCGAGTGTTGCTCAGAGCTTCATGTACGACTATTAAAAAAAAATATTAATGTCCATACATTAATTGTTTGAACTTTTTTAATATTGCTAATGTATTCAAAGCATTAAGAGCTTGTTTGGAGTAGAATTGAACCGTAAATCAGTAGTTTACGGTTCTGGCGAAGAAAATAATAGCGACTTTATCGAGATAAACGAGCGATCCTTCAGGTAAATATTCAGTGAATATTTAAGCGAGAGAACCGCTTCGCGGATGGGTTAGCAGCGATTATTTTCAAAGTCAGGTTCGGAAAATACTGGTTTACGGGAAGATAATGCTCCAAACATGCTCTAAATTCATCAAAACGATCACTATGAATGCGAAAACGACAAAAATTATTTTCTGGATAGCGACTGGCTTACTCGCTGCTATGATGGTACTCTCCGCTGGCATGTATTTTGCGAATTACGAAACAGTAGCAACGTCATTTACTACACTGGGCTATCCTACTTACCTTATCTATCCGCTGGCGGTAGCCAAAATACTAGCTGCCATCGCCATCACAACACGCCTGAACAACAGCCTGAAAGAATGGGCTTATGCAGGTCTATTTTTCGACTTCGCACTAGCCGCCACTGCCCACTTGCAAGTAGGCGATGGTGAAGCAGCACCAGCCTTTGTCGCTATTGCCTTGCTTTTTGTTTCCTATTTTATGGGTAAGCGACTAGATGGCTCTAAAGGAGCTTAGCTGGACTTTAGCCTTTAGCCGATTGGCGAGTCAAAATCAAATTGGTATCCTGCTACGATCTTCCGAAAAGACCGCCAGTTAATAAGTTTAAATGCTTGACTAAGGAGTACTTAGCAGCTAATTGCTAAAGTCGAGTATACCACTGGATATTTTGAATTTTTAACACATAGTCACATAGAAGCACATAGCTGTTATGACCTGATTTTCAGTAATCTATCTTAGTTTCCTTAGTGCCTTAGTGGTTTATTCTACCCTAATGTCCAGTAGTCTAAAGTCGAGCTTATTAGTCAGTCAAAAAAGCTAATTTTTGTCGATTGGTTTAAACTGTTAAGTTGAAGCAATTAAAAGAGTCGCAACTGCTTAAAAGTGAGCGAATCTTGCAACTGCATCAGCAAAAGGTTAGGCTACTGGACATTTTGGATTATAGAACAAAAGAGAAGCAGATTACATAGCTACACTAGCCGCTTTTCTTAGTGTTTCTAAGAGTCCTTAGTGTTTCAATTTGTGTTTTGTCCAGTAGTGTAGCAAAAGGTAGTAGAGGTAGGGTAGGGATCGCAGGTCGCTTGGTAGGCTTTTGTCCGACGTCTAATAATAGACTTCGTGTTCTTCCAACAAATAGCCTCATCTAGTTTTTCACCAAAGCTTCATCCGTCAGCTCCAAAAATTGCATATTGTACAACTTGGTGTAATAGCCATCTTCAATTTGTAGCAATTC
>JBCDKV010000541.1:0-4013 GCA_038746215.1 Bacteroidota bacterium
CTAAAAATTGCACTCAAGTAGTGTTCTTTTATATTTTATTGAGATGCGATTTTTGAGTAACTGCTGCTATCCTTTTAGTTTAAACAAGAACTGATATGAAAGAAATTCAAGCAAACTTGTTTGAGGGATCATGTTCACACCCGAACACTCGTGAACCGCTGACTTCATCCCCTCAGCAAAAAGTGGACGCCAAGCGTCACTTGTTATTAAAATGTCTATCTGTTTACAAACTTTTTGAAGGTTTTGAATTGGATATTCATGCTATCGAAGAAGAACAAAAAGATTTGTTGGATCGCATTAGAGCTTATCTACTGGTTGGTGGGCAGCCCGATTTAGCAGAGCGTCTTTGCGTATTGACAGACGAACATGAAGATTTGTGGATTTCATTTTGTGGTATGCGAAGTATCATAAAAGAGAACCGCTTAAGTAATTTGGTGCAATTGGATTATTTCTTTGACCAAGACAGAAAGAAACGGATGCATACTTTACTTAAGACTCATTCTTGTGAATGATTCCATTGAGGAATGAGTATGAACTACTGAAAAACAAAAATACACCAATTTTATGAGGGAGGGGTGAGCTTTCGAGCTTGCCCTTTTTTGTTTAGGGAGTTAGAAATAAATAAGATACCCAGATTTTTAAGAATTATCGCAGACTACTACAAGGCGCGAAGAAGGAATATAGCCTTAGCTACACGACTGATGAGCAACGCAGTAGTAGTTGGTGAGAAAATTAAAAATGGGTAGGTTATTTTTTGCCAATTCCCTTAAAGCATGAAAGCTGCTTTAGCGGAGCGAGAAATCGTTGCAATTCGATCTGTTCGTGATTTCCTTCTGCACAGAGAATCATACCAATCGGCAGTTCTTCATTATTCTCCATTTCATACTTCTCTAACCATCTTAAATAGAGTTCCATTTGCCCTTTATAAGCGGCTTCAAATTTGCCAATCTTTAGATCAATAGCAATGAGTCTTTTTAGCTTACGATGGAAGAATAACAAATCTAGTTTATAATTTTTACCGTCAATAATCATGCGCTTTTGCCGTTCTACAAATGTAAATCCGTTCCCAAGCTCTATGGCAATCGTTAAAAGCTAGACTTTGTTTATTCGTTTAATTGTTGATCTGTTTATTGTAAAGATTCCCTTGATTTTACTTTTCTAGTCAATGATTATCAGTTAAACAAATAAACATATCAACATCATAAACAGAAAATTTTCTGGCGATTGCCTTAGCCCTACTCGTAAATGATATGCCTTTTGCCCATTTTTTATTGTGCTAAAGATAAGGTAATAACGCAAGTCATTGTATAGGATGCACATTTCAACAAGCCTCGTTTTGAGTTGTTAGATAAACCGAGCGTACTTGTTCTGCAATCAATTCTAACATCTGCATCAACCTGGAGCAAAATGAAACATTCGTTTATCATTCTCTTCTATCTCCTGATTTGTTCTCTGCCTGCTATCGGACAGCAAGACTACAGCATTGGTGGAAAGTCTTTATTGGAATTGCGCCAAGATAAAATTGAGCGACCAGTGTTTGCGCATACCGCTTGGTTTTGGTATGACGTAGTTTGGATGAATGCAAGTAGTACGACCCATAAGAGTGGGTTCGTTGCTCCGAGCATGGTCAGCTTATCAGATCACTATTGGGAAGAGCTTGGTTTTTTCTGTAAAGTAGAGATTAAGATGGAGCAAAAAACACGGTTCCCCGTGCGCTTTCGTTTGGGCAGCGTTGATTATGTAGACTATTTGGAAGGGAAGCGATAAGCGAGCGTCCGCTTTTCGCCCGAAAGAATCAACGGTTGACGACTTGATACCGCTCTATCACCTTGCCCTGACACTTTAGCACTAATAAAAAACTGCCAGCGGGAATACCCGAAAGATCGAAGGGTTCTATGAATATGCCGTCGTTGACATGGATGTATTTTGCCATCCTGACGCGTTGCATTTTGCTATTGAGTAAGCTCATTTCTACCTCACCTGCTTCTTTAAGTTCGTAGCGTACCTTCACCTCATTCGATTTAGCATCAGCATATATTTTTTTGGGCGGCACGGGCTTTTTGTTAGCAGGTTCAGCGTTCTGCTCAGGGGCTTCTCCTTTGTACACTTTTGCTTCCGCTCGCTTTTTCTTAATTCTCAGTACTGCTCCTCCCCTATCAGGTCGCCAGACTTGGATACTAGAAGGTAATCGAAAAATATCATTGGCTTTGACAGAAGCAGCCGTCTCAGCATTATCGACCATGATGGTTCGCACTTCTATTTCTTCTGCGCCCACAAAGATTAATTTGAATTGATTGAAGCTACCACTAGCTCGCGTCCATTTTTTATCATCATTATTGGGTCTCAATGGTGCTCCCCAGCAGCCTTCTCCCACGTAGACCGTACCATTCAAATCATCTCTTACGAAACCGTGATCGCTTCCTAATTTTTTAGATGGTCGCAGCGGATAAGTCGTTTTTACGACGTGCGCATCTGATTCTACCACTAGATTCACTTGATTATCAAAGAAAAGGTTCGCCCAACTTTTGTACATGTTCCAGTTTTCTGGTTTTCCTGTCGTGTGGGGTATCATGCTGTGGTGGTATTGCGCAATTTTCCACGTAGTTTCGGGATGGGCTACTAAATCGTTCTCCAACCAATCTCTTTGTTCACCACCAAGCGAAATGAGCGAATTTAAAGTATAGGTTCTCAACAGTCCACCCGCGAAATCAAGTGCATAGTAAACATCGCTATTGGGAACATCAAATAAATCAACGATGGATGCGTTCTCAGCTTCGTGATTCCCTCTGGCTGCCAATATAGGCGTCAGACGACCATCTCGCGAAATGGTCAGTTGCCAGTCGTTAAACCACTGCTGCCATTCTTTACCTGTGTCTCCGCCTGTCATATCTCCCGCAAACATGACGACGTGCGCTCTCAACTTGCCCACCATCAGGTTGGCGTTTCGGCGTGCATCTCGATGATTTCTAGAGTCGCCACCTGCTATGACAGATAAACGATCTACTTGTTGGTCGGGAGCAGTTTGGAAAGACATCCGCTTGCTGCAGCCTTCGGAATCTGCAATCAGGAAATAATAGGTCGTATTAGCCTGCAGTCCCTGCAAACGAACGAAATGGTTATTCATACCTTTGGCAGTATTGGTATGATTTGGTGTTTGGCTGTAAGCGTAATCTAATGGACTGCTCCCTCGATTTTGGGTATCGTAATACAAAGTAGGGTTCTTTCCAGTCATTTGATTCCAAGCGACAACCATAGTGGTCGCAGGGTCATCGCGCCACATACAGCGGTATTTATCGGTAGCAGCAGTCGCATTGGTCTGCAACAAAAAGATTAGGCTGATTATACAAAAACTTTTCATTAGCGTCATGGGCGCAAGTTGTATTATTTCTTTGTAAATAAATTAGTTTTCTCAGCTAGCTTCAACAGCCTTATTGCTCTTCCAATCGCTTCAATCGTTCCAGTAATTCTTGAATAGTTTGATCTTTCTCTTCCAATGCTTGGTCTTTCTCTTTGATTAGCTGTTTATTGGCTTCAATTTCTTGTCCTTGCTCCAAAACGGTATCTACCAAACCTTTCATTTCTCGATTGTATATGCGCAACATTTCATCTTCCAGTCGCATTTTTTTTCTCACTTCTTCATCTCCTATTGCCCGACTGAGTCGACGAATAATCCTTTGCGTAAGTGGATCGTTAACTTCATCTGGTATTTTTAATTTGTGTTGATCTTCTAGTCTAAATTCTTGGGAAAAGACCATCAATACTCTTTCCAAACGTGTCGCTAATTCATTTTTCAGTCGCCGAATTTGTATCGTATAGCTTTCGTGGTGCAACAACTCAATAAAAGGCTCTTTTTCTTCCAATTCAACTACTTCATCTCGGATGGGATCGTAATAACAATTGTTCACTTTGAGCACAGGAAGTTTTATATGCTCTAAATTATGCCCCAAAAAATAGATGGTAATAATCGGTAATGGGACTGATTCTTGCTCTCCTTCTTCATTGATGATCTCATC
>JBCDKV010000542.1:0-4006 GCA_038746215.1 Bacteroidota bacterium
GCGAGCGTTGATTTGTTGGCTGGCTCTAATAGACTAGCTACCGTTCCATCGGGCAACTTATCAAAGGCAGCATTGGTGGGAGCAAATACGGTGAATGGACCTGAACTTTTCAAAGTACCGACCAAATCAGCAGCTTTCACGGCGGCAACTAAGGTTGAAAAATCATCGCTGCTAGCAGCAATATCCACGATGTCGTCGGTGTGATAAGTATAGCTGACATTTCTAGCAGATGAGTTGTTTTTGTGGCACTGTGCTTGCAATCCAGTTACCATTAGTGCAAAAATTACAATCAGGAAATTTCTCATTTCTTCAATTTTAAATTATTACAATGTGATTGTCGACTTTACTTACCAAAGTAGATCACCTTTGGATTTTTTGTACTCAAATATTTTTTTGTTGAACCTTATAATACGGCTTTTGTTAGGCTCAAAATATTTATTCGAACTAGAATAAACATTTTGTTTAAGGGATTTTCAATTTGAAAATGGCAGCACTAGCTGGTCATCAAAGCATAGAATTGTGGCAGAACAAAAGCAAATCATCCAGTGGTTACAACAAAAAGATAAGCGAGCCATCGCTTACCTCTACGATCATTACAGTGCGGCATTGTACGGCATGTTGGTGCGTATGCTAGGTGATGAAAACTTGGCACAAGATGTCCTGCAAGAATCCTTCATCAAGTTCTGGAAAAATGGTGATCGCTACGATGCTAAGAAAGGAACGCTTTTTACTTGGTTGGCAAGAATTACGCGCAATACAGCCCTAAATACCATACAATCCAAGGCACATCGGAATACGCAGAAAAACCAATCCATAGAAGATTTGGTACATCATAGTACAAATTCGACATTAATTCAACAAATAAATGTGAACAAGATCGGATTGCGAGGATTAATATCTAACCTAGATGATAAATACAAGGACGTCATAGATTTAGCATATTTTCAAGGCTACACACAGAAAGAAATAGAAGAGCATTTGAATATCCCCTTGGGTACGGTAAAGTCGAGATTGAGAATCGCGCTGCGAGAATTGAAGACTTTGTTTGATTATGAGCGAAATATGGTGAGTATTGCAGTCATGCTTCTAGCTTGTATATGAGGATAAGATTTAGCGCGGACTGACAGCTTTGCGTAAATGTGCTAAAGCTTTGATTATCAAGTGAAAATTAACTATGAAAGAACAAGATAAAATATTGAACTCGGGTGTGTTAGAACAGTACGTTCTAGGATTGCTCGAAGCGGAAGAAATGGCGGAGGTAGAATCTTACATGGAAAAGTACCCAGAACTTAAGCAACACGTGGAAAGTGTGCAGGAAGTGATGGAGCAGGTACTCCTACAAAATGGTATTGCACCACCACCCCATATGCGAGATCAGATATTATCCTCCATTGATGAGCTAGAACGAAAACAGCCCAGCAATCCTCCCAAGACATCGAGATCCTCCCTCAGAATTATGCCACTACTTGCCTCCTTAGCTGCCCTAGGTTTAGTGGTGCTAAGCTTTGGTTTTTTCCAACGCCTACAACAAAAATCAAACGATTATAAGCTACTATCAGAACGTTATGAAAACTTACAAAAAGGCTGCGAGGCTAAGAAAGCGATTGCAGAAGCAGAGCGCGATTTTTTGATGAAGCCAACAACCAGAGCGATTACCTTGTCGGGTAGTCCAAGTACCAAAGCCCCAGATGCACACGTCATCGTCCACTTCAACGAAGCTGAACAAGCCGCTCTCCTCAATGTGGTCAACCTCCCCGAAGTACCTAAAGATAAAACCTACCAACTTTGGGCAGATGTGGCAGGACATATGGAAAGTATGGGCACATTTGACGGCACTTCTCTAGCATTGCAGACTGTCGATTTTTTGGACAATGCGAATTCACTGAATATCACGCTAGAGCCGCTCGGCGGCAGTACGGAAGCCACCGTCGAACAATTGCAGGCGAGCGGGAGGATTTGATAATTCTACTATCAAATTTCCGCCAGATATTCGTGTACAAATTTAATGGCAGTTGCGCCTTCCCCTACTGCCGAAGCAACTCGATTCATCGCTCCTGCACGCACGTCGCCAGCCGCAAATACCCCTGGGATACAGGTCTCTAAGAGAAAAGGCTCGCGCTCTTTTTTCCAAACGACGCTAAAGTTTTTGTAATGTCCTAAATTGCCGCCCGTTTCTATGAATCCACGCTGATCTCGGATCAGATCGTTTTCTAACCAATCCGTAAAAGGACGTGCACCGATAAAGATGAAAAGCGCATCGGCAGGAACGGTGTAAGTAGATTTATCTTCCCTATTTTCGATCACCAATTCCTGTAAATGACTATCGCCACAGGCTTTCAACACTTGCCTTTTACCATGCACTTCAATATTTTCGATGGCATCAATTTGGTCAATGAGATAAGAAGACATACTGCTGGTGAGGTCTGGTTTGCGAATAAGAATCGTGACTTTTTTAGCAAATTGGGAAAGATAGACTGCACCCTGTCCTGCTGAATTTCCACCCCCAACGATGTAGACTTGTTTGTTTTTACAAGCAAAAGCTTCTGTAGTCGCCGCACCATAGTAGACACCTGCACCCGTAAAACTATCTGCCCCTTCCGCAGGCAGTTTTCTGTAGTCTACGCCCGTAGAAATGACCACTGCTTTGGTGTTGATGACACTGCCATCGCCCATACTTAGTTTTTTGTAGATGCCCTCCGTTTCGATTTTTTGCACTTCTTGTGGTGAAAGAAATTCAATACCAAATCGAGTAGCTTGCGTTAAGGCACGCCGCGTTAATTCTGCCCCACTCAGCCCATTGGGGAAACCCAAATAGTTTTCGATACGTGAACTAGTGCCTGCTTGTCCACCTGGTGCACGTTTTTCGATGAGTAGTGTTTTCAGTCCTTCCGAACCACCGTAAACGGCTGCTGCCAAACCTGCTGGACCCGCTCCGATGATGACAACGTCATATAAATCAGACTGAGCATTGGGATTGAGTCCTACCTTACCAGCCACTTCTTGCAAGCTTGGGTCAGAAAGAAAAGAACCATCTTCAAAGAAAACAACGGGCAAATTTTTGTGGTCAATAGCACTGATATCTAGCAACTCACGAGCTTCTTCATTGCTTTCCACATCCATCCAAAGATAAGGTCTTAGATTACCTGCCAAAAAATCTTTGATGCGATGCGATTTCGGAGAATATTGATAACCAATGAGTTTAATACCTTTAAATTCGGGTCGATGCGTCGATTGCCAATCGAACAATAGCTCCGATAAAACAGGGTATAATTTTTCTTTAGGTGGATCCCATGGCTTCATCAGATAGTAATCCAACTGCACATCATTGATGGCTTTTATGGCAGCATCCGTATCGGAATAAGCCGTCAAAAGCACTCGCTTAGCTTTGGGATAAAACGCCTTGGCGCGCTCCAAAAATTCGACCCCCAACATTTCGGGCATCCTTTGATCGGATAAAAATAGCGCAACGACATCACCCTGCTGTTTCCAAGATTTCAAGGCTTCCAGCGCTTCCTTCGCAGAAGTTGTACTGACGATGCGATACTCACTTTTGTATTCGTTTCGCAAATCTCGACGCAAAGAACTAGACACCTGTTCATCGTCATCTATAGAAAGAATAATAGGTTTTTTCTCTTTTGCCATATCAATGATTTATACTGTAAATGGGATATATTTGTGCAAATGGTCGAATTGTAAAATTGTTCAATTATCGAATTAATTGTGATGTACTGTAACTGGCGTAGCCTGCTAATTATAGGATAATAACTAGACGTGTACGAAGTTTTGAGTAAAACTCGGAACAAGTCTTAGTAAATCCCCTGAGATCGCGCAACAAGTATGCTCAAAGGGGTTTTATGGACGGAAACACAAATTTCAACTTATTTTTCTCCAAAAAATAAGCTGAAATTTGTGTTTCCGTCCGAAGAGAATGACTAAGCATACTTGTTGCACGAATTTCTTGCATTGACTCAGCCTATTTTCAAGAAAAATAAGATCTCGTACATAC
>JBCDKV010000543.1:0-4004 GCA_038746215.1 Bacteroidota bacterium
CTATTTTTAATTTTCTCCCAAACTACTACTGCGTTGCTCATCAGTCAGGTAACACCCGCTATCTTCCTTCTTCGCGCCTTGTATTAGTTAGCGATAATTCTTAAAAATTTGGGTAGCTTATTTATTACAAATTCCCTAAATAACGCAAACTTGCCCTATTGGATATTCAGACCGCTAATATCATGCTAAAACGGTCTCTTCAATTTGTGCAAAAGCTTGTTGCAAATCAGCTTTAATATCTTCGATATGCTCAATACCTACTGAGATACGAAGCTGGTTGGGCAGCACCCCTGCCGATAGTTGTTCTTCATCCGTCAACTGCTGATGGGTAGTCGCAGAGGGTTGAATAATGAGGGTTTTGGCATCTCCTACGTTCGCTAAGTGGCTAACCAGCTTCAGGCTATCCACAAATTTAATTGCGTTTTCCTTAGCACCTTTGATCGTAAAAGACAGCACGCCACCAAAACCATTGCGTAAAGCTTTTTTAGCATTTTCGTGGCTTGGATGATGCGATAGTCCAGGATACCAAACCTGATCTACTTGCTCGTGTGCGTCCAGCCATTTTGCCAAATTGAGGGCATTATCCACTGTACGCTGCACTCGAAGCGAAAGGGTCTCTAAGCCTTGCAGCAATAAGAAAGCATTGAACGGACTCAGCGCAGGACCAAAGTCTCTCAACCCTTCCACACGCGCTCGGATGGCAAAGGCAACATTACCAAATGGGCCGTCTGTACCAAAGACATCCCAAAAGACCAGTCCATGATAGCCTTCGGATGGTTCTGTGAATTGTGGAAATTTGCCATTGCCCCAGTTGTACTTACCACCGTCTACGATAACGCCACCGATGGAATTACCGTGTCCACCGATCCACTTTGTAGCAGATTGCACAACGATACTGGCGCCGTGATCGAGTGGGCGACATAGGTAGCCCGCTGCACCGAATGTATTGTCCACTATTAAGGGTAAGTCGTGATCTTTTGCAACGGATGCAATTGCCTCAAAATCAGGTACATTGAAGCGTGGGTTGCTAATGGTTTCACAGTAAATCGCTTTGGTGTTTTTGTCGATTAATCTTTCGTAATCGCTTGCCGACTCTCCACTGGTGAAGCGGACTTCTATGCCTAATCTTTTGAAGGCTACCTTGAATTGATTGTATGTACCACCGTACAAATTAGAAGATGACACAAAATTGTCGCCTGCTTGCAAGATATTGTTCAAGGCAATGAATTGGGCAGATTGTCCAGAAGCGGTCGCCAATGCCATGACGCCACCTTCCAAGGCTGCAATTCGTTTTTCAAAGGCATCGGTTGTGGGGTTCATGATTCGGGTGTAGATATTTCCGAACTCCTTGAGTGCAAATAAATTAGCACCGTGTTCACTATCTTTGAAAACATAGGAAGTGGTCTGATAAATAGGTACGGCACGCGATAGGGTAGTGCCATCTACTTCTTGACCAGCGTGAAGTTGAAGGGTTTCGAATCTTAAATTGTCTGACATGTGATTGTAATTTTTTTTTGATAAATGATAGAATACCATATAGCCGTAGCCGTATCTACTTGTATCAATGGCGCGAACGAATGCAGCCTAATGCTCAAGTAAGACGGTACGAAATTAGCAACAGCAACAACAACAGCAAATCGCTGTAACTGTAGGCATCAAATTTTTTAATGTAAAGTTTGGATAATTCATATGACTTTATCTTTCCAAATGTTTGGCAGGATTTGGCACCACCAATGTTGAGACACATCAGGTTGCCAGAGCTTCGTAGAGCCTGTTCTCTCCGCTCTTCTTTATAAAATCATTCTATAAGGAATGTGTGTAGGGACGTTCCCTAAAATTAATATTCCCTTTTGGAATGAATAATTGCAAAAGTATAGGCAAAAATGAAAAGAAACTAATTGTTAACGCTTTTTTAACAAGTGTTGTGGTTGATGAATTATTTCTCTTCCCTTTTTGCTAGGTGCTTAATCAAAATTGCTTTCCAAATGTTTTGTAGCTAAATTCGTGCATTTTTGACCTAAAGATCAAATTCCCAATAGACTATACATAATAATCAGGCGTGTACGAAGTTGTAGCAACACTCGAAATAAGTCCGAGAAAGCTTCTGAAATCGCGCAACAAGTATGCTTAAAGGTTTTTTATGGACGGAAACACAAATTACAACTTAGTTTTTGGAGAAAAATAAGTTGAAATTTGTGTTTCCGTCCGAAGGGATTTACCAAGTATACTTGTTACGCGATTTTCTAGCATTGACTCAGGCTGTTTCCACGTGGAATGTTAAGAGAGATGAGACTTCGTAAAGTTCTAAATAACAGTCAGAAAAAATTAGTCCTATGATTTCATCAAAAATGAAGTTTACTACCTTAGTCTTTTTATCTTGTTTCACGCTGCTGTCACTTGCCTTTCGGTGGAATGGCGGAGACACCGCTGGTCTAAAAATGGCATTGTTGAAATATAATGGTGGTGGCGATTGGTACGCTAATCCAACGGCTCTCCCCAACCTAGCTCGCTTTTGCAACGATCAGTTGGGTACTAATTTTGATGCAGCTTACGCAGAAGTGGAAGTCGGTAGTCTTGATCTGTTTAACTATGCTTTTGTCCATATGACAGGGCATGGAAATGTCGTTTTTTCGGATGCAGAAGCCCAAAATCTACGTAATTATCTGTTGGCAGGTGGTTTTCTACACATTGACGATAATTATGGTATGGATCCTTATGTGCGAAGCGCACTGAAAAAAGTCTTTCCCGAACAAGAATTCATTGAACTACCTTTCAATCATCCGATCTATCACCAGAAATTTGACTTCAAAAAAGGCTTGCCCAAAATACACAAGCACGACGATGCACCACCGCAGGGCTATGGTGTTTTTTGGGAAGGCAGACTCGTCGTTTTTTATAGTTTTGAATCTGATCTAGGAGACGGTTGGGAAGATCAGGAAGTCCACAAAGATCCCGAAGCAGTTCGTCAGCAAGCCCTTCGCATGGGCGCGAATATTGTGCAGTACTCGTTTGAGCAGTAGCTGCGGGTTTTGCTTATACTGTCGAGCAAGCATGTAGGCTCACAGTGTATTTCGGACACAAAAAACCAACGAATTTGAACCAAAGAGACAAAAAAGCCTTTCTTAGCTGATAGTTCCAGTAATATTTCAGCTTCACAAAGGATTTATATTAATATGATCACAGTAATCAGTGGTACGAACAATAAGAATAACAAAACTCAGATTTTTGCGCACTACGCTTACGAATACCTCAAAACTAAAGCGGATGTTCAGGTCAAATACCTTGCGCTCGACCAAATTGAACATGACTATTTTTTCCCAGCAATGTACAAGTCTCAGGCTAGTAGTTTAGCTAAGTTACAGGATGAATATATCTTACCTGCCCAGAAATTCGTCATCGTCTCACCAGAGTATAATGGAGGTGTGTCAGGTGCGCTCAAATTATTCCTAGATGCTTGTTCTGTTCGCGAATATAGTGCTACTTTTAAAGGCAAAAAAGCAGCCTTAATTGGAGTAGCTTCTGGCAGAGCAGGTAATTTAAGAGGGATGGGACAATTATCTCAAATTTTGAACCACGTTGGTACGATTGTCTTTCCAAATCAACTGCCTATTTCTTCCATTGGTAAGCTCCTCAACGAAGAAAACGAAATTACTTCGACTGCTACTACTACTGCCCTTCAAAAACAGTTGGACGGATTTTTGGATTTTTAGAAGATAAATAGACAGGTTTATCCACTCGCTTGACATTCTTTCTTGAAAACAAAATGAAAAATAAAATTTTTCATTTTGTTTTCAAGAGTTCATTTCTGTCCAAAAGGACTATCCCAATTGCTAATTTTTATTTAGGCTTGTATGAAGTTTTTGGTGATGCTTAAGAAAAATTTTAGTAAAGCTCTTGAGATCGCGCAACAAGTATGCTCAAAGGGTTTTTATGGACGGAAACACAAATTTCAACTTATTTTTTGGAGAAAAATAAGTTGAAATTTGTGTTTCCGTCCGAAGAGA